>JAZSCJ010000071.1:0-17740 GCA_045602885.1 Oscillospiraceae bacterium | reverse complement strand
TATCTCATGGGCAAGCTGTACCGTGATGGACCGCTTCTGACACCGGACAGCGTGAAGGCAAGATACTGGTTTCGGCAGGCTGCGCAACAGGGACATATGTATGCGCAATACTCTCTCGGCAAACTCCAGCTCTCCGATGATGTTGAAGTGCGTGATCCGGACTCTGGAATACGCTGGCTTGAAATCTCAGCCCAGAACGGCAATGACTACGCCGCCTACCGTCTGGGCAAGGAGTATTACAAAGGCAACAACGTACCTCGCAGCTACGCAATAGCAGCGCACTGGTTTGACCGTGCGGCACAGGGCGGAAACCAGTACGCCCAATACATGCTCGGTAAGATGTATTTTATGGGACAGGGTGTGGAGTACAATAGGGAGTTGGGGACACACTGGCTGACCAAAGCGTCGTACCAGGGCAACGCCTATGCCGATGCGCTGCTGAACAGGCAGAACAGCGATCTGCCGCCCAATGTATTTCTGGGTGTTACCAGGCTTCTCCATCACATGAGCAGAATCTTCCAGAACAACTCGCTTCCACAGTCTCGTCCCGGCGGCATTCAGATTGATCGCAAACGAATGCAGGCACTGCAGGAGAAGCGAGCTGCCCTTGGGCAGAAAGGTGATGCCTACGAGGAATATAACGGTCCGACCATGTACATGTAGGAGGTTACGCCTACAATTTGTCACAAACCTCATTGTTGCTTTCGTAGATTTTTCGTATTTGACTCTTCTTTCATTAGCTTTCTGTCAGTGTTTCCGCTATTGTGTGTTTGCAAAAAACACGAATGGAGGAAATCGCTATGATAAAGCAACTTCCTGTGACACAGTGCCAGTACTGCAGCGGCACCGATATCGGCATGGGATGGCAGCACGGTGACGCACTGGTGACCTTCAAAAAGCACGGCATGTTCGGCAACCGCCTGCAATACCTGATCTGCCGCAAATGCGGTGCCGTGCTGTACCAGTGCGTGGCCGAGCCTCATAAGTTCCCACGAGTATGACAAATGCGAGCAAAAAAGTAGCTCTCCCGCTACAGGGAGAGCTACCAAAGGTTGTTTTTAGATTTGAGAAGCCAAAGAATTTCTCAGTGCTGCTTCGACAAGACTGTTCAGACTCATTTGATGGGAAGATGCATAGATAACCGCCTGCTTATGAAGTTCGGGAGAAACACGAACATTGAAACTGCCCTTATATGCACGCTCCGGTTCTTTTCCCTCTGCTTCACAGAGTTCCAGATAGTCATCTACGGCACCGTGGAAATCCTCTACAAGCTCCTTCGCAGTGGTGCCTTCATAAGAGATCATAGCACGAATGCCCATGACCTTGCCAAAGAACACACCGTCGCTCTCAGAGAACTCAACGCTGCCAACATAGTTTTTATATTCCATGGTGTTGCTCATATCAGACCCTCCTGTTCCAAAGCTTCAATGAGCTGCTTGATTTGATAATCCATCAATTCTTTACGCGGGTGGGGTTTGTGCAATAAGATCGGGGCATACTCGTCGCTGACAAACATGACGCGGGAACCACTGGTTCGTCCTTTGTTAGAACGGTTATAGGTAAAATACTTCAACAAGGTTTCCGCCTCGTCAAAGGTAAAGTCCTTCGGTCGTGACTTGAGTTTTTTAATTAGTTTTTCCTTTTGGCCCATCATCATACCTCCCTCGCACTATCAGTATATCACTCTCACGCCCAAAACGCAACTAAAAATAGTTGCAAATATTTTCGGAATTGGTATAGACAATATGAAAGAGTTCTGGTATTTGTGTTTGTTGCCAAAGGAGGCGACGCACATGTACGACTATATGAAATCTCTGCAGCAGCAGTTCGAAAGCAAACCAGAATACATCCAAGACCTCAAAACGGAGGTCAATCAGACACACAAAGAACTCTCCGCCCGACTCTCGAAGGAGGACAGACGGCTCCTGCTGAAGCTGGTGGACTTGGAGGATGCCCTCCGCTGTGAGGCCACCCTCCACAGCTTCGTTAGTGGATATCGCCTCGCCTGCGGCATTCACTATGAGCTATCCGCAGAGCCGATGTACTCCTTCGACAGAGAGGAGGAAGAGCGCTCCCGACAAATGATCCTACCGAGAAAGGAGGAATGATCCATGGCAAAGCGAAGACCGTCCGGCGACGGATTGGTGCGACAGCGTGATGATGGACGATGGGAAGGCCGCATCGTGGTCGGTCACAAGGAAAACTGCGACCCCAACTTCCATTACATGTCCGCAAAAACGCAAAAAGCCCTTCTGGAAAAACTCCACAAGAGCATCGACGAATATGACGGTGCAGAGCTGACCGAACAGAGCCGCATGACACTGGGCGAATGGCTGGATATCTGGCTGGTGGAATGTGCGGAGCCGACGGTGCGCCCTACTACTATCAAAGGCTACCGCGGATACGTGGAAAAGAACATCAAGCCCTACCTTGGGAACAAACAAATCTGCAAGGTCACCACAGCGGAAATCCAGAGCCTGTACCGTAAGCTCCAGAAAGAAGGTGCCGTCGATGGCGGCCCGCTGGCAGGAACCACAGTACGCAGGATACACAACGTACTGCACCAGGCGCTGGATGTAGCGGTAAATCGGCACCTCATCGTAAAGAATCCTTCCAACGATGTGACCTTGCCCAAGAAAGTCGCCACCGCCAAAACCATTCTCAATGATGAACAGCTGGAACGCTTCATGGAAGCTATCAAAGCCGACGAACACTGGCACGACTTCTTCTATCTGGAGATCACCACAGGCCTGCGCCGTGGCGAACTCTGCGGTCTCATGTGGTCGGACTTCAATGAGCAGAAAGGTACGCTCTCCATCCGCCGAACACTGCACGCCAAAACAGGCGGCGGCTACTATGTGGGTGATACCAAAACAGGAACTGGACGCAGAGTCATTAAACTCCCGCCCAGCACGGTGGAGCTTCTGACTGCGCGGAAAAAGAAATCCATCTCCCAGTGGATCTTCCACAATCCCATCCGTCCGGAAGACCCCGTGATGCCCAACAGCGGATATCATCGCATGAAGAAGATAATGAAGGATGCAGGTTTGCCCAACATGCGTTTCCACGACCTCAGACACACATTCGCAACCCATGCCCTGACCAGCGGCGTGGATGCCAAAACGCTCTCGGGCATCTTAGGCCATACGAAGACATCCTTCACGTTGGACACCTACACCCACGTCACCGGCGACATGCATCGGAAGGCATCTGAAATCGTAGGCGGTTTCATGGAAGACTTCATGGTAAGGGGGTGAGCACATGGCTAAGAAACGCAAGAACGGTCAAGGTACCGTCCGTGAAAGAAAGGACGGACGCTGGGAAGGCCGACATATCGTAGGCTACGATGAAAACGGCAAACCCAAAACAAAAAGCGTACTGGCCAAGACCAAGGCCGAGTGCATCGAAAGGCTGAAGAAGCTACAGGCTGAATACGGCGAGGTTGCGCCCTTCAAAATCAAGCCCGATATGCGCTTCGGTGACTGGATCAACTACTGGTACGAAAATCACAGCAAACCCAGCATCCGCCCTACTACGCAAAAGGGCTACGAGGAATGGATTTATGTCCATACCATTCCTGCACTCGGTAATATCAAGCTGAATAAGCTGACGCAAGCCGACTGCCAGAAGTTCCTCAATGAAATGAAAGCCAACGGTCGCAAGATTCATCGTGATACGAAAGGCCCCGGAATGTCAGAGAAGTCCGTGCGAAGCTGCTATCACATGATCAGAATGGCGCTGGAGAGGGCCGTCAAAGACGGTCTTATCAAAAAGAACCCCATCCTCGGCGTCAAGCTGCCGCCAACAGAGCAAAAGGAAATGAAGCTTCTCTCGTTGGATGAAATCCAACGGTTTCTGATTCAAGCAAAAGAGGAAGGTATGTACGACCTCTTCCTTCTGGAATTGACTACGGGCCTCCGCGGCGGAGAGATCCTGGCGGGTACATGGGATGACTTGAACTTCAAAACAGGCGAACTGCACATCAACAAGCAGTTTACACCTGTAGGCAGCAAAATCATTCTGTGCGAACCGAAAACCAAGGCCGCATTCCGCACCATCGTCCTGCCACCGCCTATGGTGGAACTGCTGAAAGAATACAAAAAGGGGATCTTCTCCCCGCTGATGTTCCCGTCCCGCATCAAACCGGAACAGCCGATTGACCCTGGCTATGTCCGAAAGCGACTCCAGCAGATACTGCAGCGTGCGGACTGCAAAAAGGTGCGTTTCCATGATCTCCGTCACACCTTTGTAACCATGTCGCTGGAGCATGGTATGGATGTGAAAACGCTGTCCAGCATCATTGGACACGTCTCCTCCAGGACCACGTTGAACATTTACAGCCACATCACCAGTGAGATGCAGGAAAACGCCGCAGCCAACATCGACCGAGGTATCGCAAAAGCGGAGGTCGAGGAAAAGGAAGCGGAAACGCACGCTGAAACACAGGTGTTCGAGCCAGTCAAGCTGCCTCGCCGCAGACCAGGCACAGGGTACATCAAGCAACTCAACGACCATCTTTGGGAGGGGCGATACTCCCCGGTATGGCCTGACGGTAAAAAGCACTCCCGAAATGTATATGGACGAACCCAAGAGGAGACAGAGGCAAAACTGGCAGCCCTCATCATCCAGATGAAAGCCGAGATCGCCGCTCTGCGCTCCGGCAAGGCCACGGAATATCCCGACGGTGTCAGCCCAAAGAAGAAGCAGCTCGCCGCCTATCTAATCGAGAACCCCGGTGTGAGCAACAAGACCTATATCGCCCGTCAGCTGGGCATGGCCATCACGACCGTCCACAAATACTACGACGAAGTCCGGGCGGAGCTGGCGGCTCCAGCAACTCAATAAGGCAGGGTTCGAATAAAGTACAAAATGACTTCGATATGAGCTGGAGTTCGTGCTAAATATGTCCACAATGTATCGATGTCATTTTTTAGAATTGGCTTTCCCTTACGCTTGGATGGCCGAAAAAATTCATAGTTTGTTTATCAACACATGACAAATTCATGGTATACTGCACAGCAGAAAGGATGATCTTATGAAATCTTCAAAATTATGTGCAACGGCACTCGCATGGGTATTTTTGCTGACTGCATGCAGTACGACCAATACCAATTCTTCTCAGGATCCTGATCCTGCGAAATCGGACGAACTGCCTGAGGATGCGGTTGAAATCCTTCTGAGCGACGGCGAAATCCAGGTCAATGGATCACCCGCTGACGCCGATACAGAAGATGCCGTCTATCTTGGTCATGACATTGTATATTATGAAGCGGGACAGGATTTCACCTATGGCGAGGGCAACGAATCGGATGCGCACAGCGCAGAAGAGGCTTCAGAGCACACTGTCGTTCACATTACGCAGCCCGGAACATACAGCATCAGCGGCATCCTGTCCAAAGGACAGATTGCGATAGATTTGGGCGAGGATGCAGAGAATGATCCCCGCGCAGTTGTAACATTGATTTTAAATGGGATTGATATTACCTGCGACGTGGCTCCCGCAATTATTTTTTATAATGTTTATGAATGCGGCTCCACCGACACCGCCACCAAGGATATAGACACTTCTTCTGCCGGTGCAAATGTCATAATTGCTGACGGAACCACAAATACCGTCAATGGCTCTTACGTTGCCCGCATTTATAAACCCGGCAGTGTTGTTCTAAACGAAGCCGGGACAGAAGTCGAAGATGCCAAGAAGCTGCATAAATATGACGGAGCATTTTATTCCAAAATGTCCATGAACGTCAGCGGCGGGAAGGAAAACACAGGTATATTGACAATCAATGCCGCAAACGAAGGTATGGATAGTGAGCTTCATTTAACCATAAACGGCGGCATCATCCACATTAACTCCGGCAACGATGGCATCAACACCAATGAGGACGGTGTTTCCGTTACAACGGTGAACGGTGGTAAACTCTATATCAAGGTAAACGGTGAAACCGGCGAAGGTGACGGCATCGATTCCAATGGCTGGCTGGTGGTCAACGGAGGAACCATCACTGCACAGGCCTGTTCTTTCAGCGGCGATGCCGGCATTGACTCCGATATGGGTATCCACATCAACGGCGGTGAGGTAATTGCCACTGGGCATATGCTGGATCGAATTGAAGATGGTGGTCAGAATTATGCTGTATTTACCTTTGCGCAAAAGCAGAGCGGCTCCCACACCATTCGTCTGAAATCGCTCAGTGGAAACAGCATTTTGGAAACTTCTCCAGACAACGATTACTCGATCCTGGTTTACAGCAGCCCTAACCTAACCGAAGGAGTCTATACCTTGTGGCGAAATGACGCACAACTGTCCGGACAGAGCGGTGGTATGATGGGCGGACCCGGTATGCAGGGGATGCCTGGAATGATGCCGGATGGCGCCGTGCCGCCCATAGCACCCGAAGGCCCGGGTCCAAATGGTGCTACGCCGCCCGACCCTCCCCAAGGCAATGCTCCGCCCGCAGGAATGGAAGGGCCGGAAATGGGCGAACTGGGAGACAAGCCGGATCGACCGTGGCGGCCCGATAACGGGAACGAAGACTTGCCGCAGGAGTTGACAACGGAGTTCCGGATTGCCGACGGAGGAAATATGTTTCAAGTCATATTTTAATCAGATCGAGAAAGAAAGCGAGATGCTCACCTACCATTTTGGCTTCAGTTCTAACACAATCCCACTGCACCCGGTGCTATGCTATAATCAAAGATAAACAAAAGCACGAGCGGGGATGGTGAAAAGCTCACCGCCTATATTCTCGCAAAGTGGTCAAAAAATATTTCCGTCTGTGGTATTATTGTGGTCAAACGAAAAATCACCGCCGAATTGGCGGTGATTTTTCTTGAAATGGTGGACCCAAAGGGGCTCGAACCCTCGACTTCCAGATTGCGAACCTGGCGCTCTCCCAGCTGAGCTATGGGCCCATTTCGCCGCTTTTTGCCTATTTTTCGTAACAAAAGGCGGAGTTTTGAAGTTTTTAGTTTTGACGATTTGCGGAGGGTTTTTCCTCCAGAATTGCGGGCCGATACTCGCAGATGGATGCGCGTTCATATGGATGCGAACCGAACGCTCTCCCAGCTGAGCTACAGGCCCAAATATTACAATGCCTGCGGCGCGCGCCGCTTGCAAATCAATATTATAGCACAGAAAATTCCCTTGTAAAGTATTTTTTGGTACGCCAAGAGACGATTTGGGAAAAAGAGGGGCGTTTTCTCTTGACAATCGGGAAATATCCTGTATAATAATGTAGCTTGTCAATAGACAGGTAACATCCTTGCCTTCGGCAAAGACCGGGGGCCATATGTCCATAAGGAGGTGCAAATACCATGGCAAAGATCAACGCGAACTACGAAGCAGTCATCATCTTCAAGCCCGACCTGGGTGAGGAGGCCACCGCCGCTCTGGTAGAGAAGTTCAAGACTCTGGCTGAGCAGCACGGCACTGTGACCGAAGTCGACGAGTGGGGCAAGCGTCACCTGGCCTATCCCATCAACGACCTGAACGAGGGTTACTATGTGCTGATGACCTTCACTGCCGATCCCGCCTTCCCCGCTGAAATGGATCGTCAGATGCGCATCAACGACAACGTGATGCGTTCCATGATCATCTGCAAGCAGGCCTAAGGAGGGAAGCATCATGTTGAACAAGATCTTCCTGCAGGGCCGACTGGTGGCTGATCCCGAGCTGCGGCAGACCCCGTCCGGTGTTTCCGTGGCAACCTTCCGAATTGCGGTTGACCGCGATTTCAAGAACAAGGAGACCGGTGAAAAGGAAGCCGATTTCATCACGGTTGTCGCTTGGCGCGCAACGGCTGAATTCGTTTCCCGTTACTTCAATAAGGGCCGTATGGCTGTTGTTGAGGGCCGTCTTCAGATGCGCAACTATACCGACCGGGATGGCAACAAGCGTACGGCTGCCGAAGTTGTGGCCGACAATGTCTATTTCGGTGATTCCCGGCGTGATGGTGAGGGTGGCGGTTTTGCTCCCTCTTACAGCGCGCCCAGCTACGGCACTCCCGCCCCTTCCGGCGATCAGTTCGCTGAACTGAACGAGGATGACGGCGAGCTGCCCTTCTAATTGGGACCCCAGTTCCCTCAAAATTTAAATTGATCCGGGGCATTTTGCTCCGTTGATCCGACTGAAAAGGAGGTCAAGTTACCATGGCGATGGAAAACAGAGAACAGCGCCCCCGCGGCCGTAAGCGCCGCAAGGTTTGCGCCTTCTGCGTGGACAAGGTCGAGAGCATCGACTACAAGGATGTTGCCAAGCTCAAGCGCTTCATGTCTGAGCGTTCCAAGATCCTGCCCCGCCGTACTACCGGCACCTGTGCCATGCATCAGCGTCAGCTGACCGAGGCCATCAAGCGCGCTCGTCACATTGCGCTGCTGCCCTATGTCACCGACTGATTTGTGATCAAAAAACCGGCACCCCGTTTGGGGTGCCGGTTTTTTCGTTGTTGCAGCGTAGTTACTGGGTGCAGGCGCTGCCGTGGTCGCCCAGGGCAAAGGAAGCGCACTCGGTGGCTTCCTTGCTGGCCACCGAGGGGGTGGGATGACCCACCTTGATGGCGTTCAAAGAGCAATACTGCTTGTCGCAGCAGTGGTAGGCGCAGCTGGTCACAGTACATTCAATGCTGGGGTTGGCGGTTTTGTTGTTCATAATCAAGCTCCTCCTTTGTTTGGATACACCGTTAGTATGGAGAAAAATCGCCGGGATTATTCATTGTGCTGACGATTTTGCATACACTGTGGAGAGGTGACCAATTTGGATTTGAAAAACAACAAAATTACCGTGGGTGAGCTGCTGGATCACCCCGGCGCTAAGGCGGTATTGACCCGGCGGTTTCCCATGGTGATGAAAAAGCCCTTGACCGGCGCGGCTCGCACGGTAACGCTGGAGCAGTTGTTGGCCTTTATCGGCAACTACATTCCAAACGCTGTGCTTCAGGATACCTTGCATGAGTTGAAACGATTATAGCAAAACAATGCGGCGGAGGAACCATTCCTCCGCCGCATCGTTTAAGTCAGATAACGGCCCACCAACGGGATCTTGGAAATCAGCCAGGCAACGACGAAGGAGCACACAAACACCCCTGCGCTCAACACCGGCACCGAGAGGATCGGGGAGAAGGACAGGGTGCTGATGTCAAAGAACCGCAGCAGCATAATAAAGAAATCGTGCACCAGATAGATGCCAAAGGAGACCTTGGCCACGCCGCTGACCCGCTGACGGCGGGAGCGTTCCTCGCTGACGGCCAGTACATAGCGGAACAGCACGAACAGCGCCACGGTCATGAAAACCACGTTGGGGGACGAGTAAACAAACAGCACGCCGTTGAACGCGCCGTGATGCACCGACAACGCATGGTTGCCCCATACAGTAATCACTGCCCCCAGTATGCCCAGAAGATAGAGGATGAATTCCGCCAAACGACTTAGGGTATAATGCTTTAAGTAGTACCCGGCCACATAAAAGCCCACATACCCCAGCACCAGATGCACATCCAGTTGGCGTGCCCAGGCCATGGGCAGGGCCATCTGCGCGGGGAACAGCTCCTTGAGCGTGGGCAGCAGCGAGCAGAACACAAAGACTAAAAGGAAAAACCAGTGCAGCGTGCCCCGGGATGCGCCGCGAATCAAGGCACGCAGGATGGGCGTGACCAGATACAGGCCGATCATCATGTACAAAAACCACAGGTGATAATGCGTTTCCGCCCACAAAACATGGCGCAGGGCACTTTGGATGCCCGGCCAGGTAAAGGTCAGGTGAGAGTGGCCGTAGTCCAGCAGGGCGTAGAACGTGCCCCACACCAAAAGAGCAATCAGAACACGCAAAATATACTTGAAGAAAATGTCGCGCAGGCGCACGGATTTTTTGGGGTCCAGCAAAAAAGCGCCCGAGAGCATGATGAACATGGGCACGCACCAGCGCGCCAGCGCGTCATAGACACACAGTGCAGTCCATTGGCTGCTGCCCACGGCGGTTTGTCCCAGCCAACCGCCGGAAATATGGATAACAATGACGGCAATGGTGGCCAGGGCGCGCAGCAGATCGGCGTAAGCCACACGGCCCTCAACGGTGCGAGCCATTTGCATTCCTCCTTTTTGCGCGGATTCTCGGTGTGGTTTAGCGCAAAAATCAAATCTATGTGGTATTATACCAAATTTCTTACGATATGACAGGCTTGAAATAAAAAAATTTAATGCTTTCTTGCGCAGAGTGTGGTATACTCTCTCTGTATTTAGATTTTTAAGGAGGAATCACCTTGGAGGACCCGTTGTTGCCCCAGATTTTGATTTTGATCGTGCTGATCTTTTTGAACGCCTTTTTTGCCGCGTCGGAGATCGCTGTCATTTCGCTTTCGGAGGGCAAGGTACGCAAGCAGGCCGAAGAAGGAGATAAAAAGGCCGCAAAGCTGCTCAAACTGATCCAATCCCCGGATAATTTTCTCTCGACCATCCAGATCGGCATTACCCTGGCCGGTTTCATGGCGTCGGCATTTGCGGCCGACTCCTTTTCTGACCGTTTGGTGCGCTGGCTGGTGGACGATTGTCATGTGACTGCCCTGCCCGAAGGAACGCTCAACGG
Source organism: Oscillospiraceae bacterium (assembly GCA_045602885.1). GTDB lineage: Bacteria > Bacillota > Clostridia > Oscillospirales > Oscillospiraceae > JAJPXI01. The sequence continues at coordinate 7,161 of JAZSCJ010000071.1, read as the reverse complement.
CATTATGCTGGTGGTCATTACGCTGATTTTGTCTTACTTTACGCTGGTTTTTGGTGAGCTGGTGCCCAAGCGCCTTGCCATGAAAAAGGGCGAGGGTGTGGCACGGGGCACCTGCGGTGTGATATCCGCGCTGGCCGTGGTATTTCGCCCGGTGATCTGGCTGTTGTCCAAGTCCACCAACGGTGTGCTGCGTCTGCTGCACATTGACCCCAAGGACACCGGGGAAGAGGTCTCGGAGGACGAGATCCGCATGATGGTGGACATTGGCGAGGAAAGCGGCGCCATTGAAACGGCCGAGCGTGAAATGATCGAAAACATCTTCGAGTTCAACAACACGACGGCCGAAGATGTGATGATCCACCGCACCGATATGGTCATGCTCTGGGTGGAGGATCCGGCCGAGGAGATCCTGCGCACCATTGAGGAATCGGGTATGTCGCGTTTCCCGGTCTACAACGAAAATGCCGACGATATCATCGGCGTGCTCAGCACCCGCGATTATCTGTTCAATACCCATCGGAAAAAGCCCTGCACCTTCCGGGAACTGCTGCGTCCGGCCTATTTTGTGCCGGAATCGGTGCGTACTGATGCGCTGTTCCGGGATATGCAGAGCAAGAAAGTACATATGGCCATCGTAGTGGACGAGTACGGCGGAACGTCCGGTCTGGTGACCATGGAAGACCTTCTGGAAGAGATCGTGGGTAATATTTACGACGAGTTTGATCCGCAGGACGAGCAGGATGTTGTCCAATTGGAGGAAAACCTGTGGCGTGTGGCCGGTTCCACCGAGCTGGAAATTCTGGCGCAGGCGCTGAATATCGACCTGCCGGAGGAAGAAGAATACGACACGCTGGGTGGTCTGGTATTTTCTCAGTTGACCGTGATCCCCGAGGACGGAAGCCAACTGGAGGTGGAGGCCTGCGGCCTGCACATCAAAGTGGAAGAACTGACCGACCGCCGGGTGGAATGGGCGCTGGTGTCCAAGCTGTGCTCCGCCGAAGAAGACCAGGGATAAATTTCGGGAAGGAGCGGCCAAGGCCGCTCCTTTGCCGGCGATAAGGAGAAGTTGCCATGCGTAGAACGAAAGTAATTTGTACCTTGGGCCCTGCCGTGGATAACGAACAGGCGTTGCGGCGGTTGATCCTGGCCGGTATGAATGCCGCCCGGTTCAACTTTTCCCATGGCACCCATGAGTCCCATCTGGCCCTGCTGAATAAGCTCAAACGGGTACGGGATGAGCTGGGCCGTCCGGTGGCCACTATTCTGGACACCAAGGGCCCCGAGATCCGCATCCGCACCTTTGCCGACGGCCCCATTACGCTGAAAAAGGGCGATTCCTTCACGCTGACTACGCAGGATGTGCCCGGCGATGCCACCCGGGTGTCGGTGACCTATCCCGACCTGTACAAAGAACTGGACAAGGGCTGCCGTGTACTCATTGACGACGGCCTGGTGGAGCTGATCGTTTCCGAGGTGGAAGCCGGCCAAGTGCATTGCACGGTGGAAACCGGCGGCGAACTGTCCAACAACAAATCCATCAACATTCCCGATGTGGCCATTCACCTGCCCTCGCTGACCGAGAAGGACGAGCAGGACATCAAATTTGCCGTGGAGCAGGAGTTTGATTTTATCGCCGCCTCTTTTGTGCGCCGGGCGGCCGATGTGGCCGATATCCGTGCCGTACTGAAAAAGTACGGCGGCCAGGATATCCGCATCATTGCCAAGATTGAAAACCGGGAAGGCGTCAACAATCTGGATGAGATCATTGCCGCCGCCGACGGTATTATGGTGGCCCGTGGCGATCTGGGCGTGGAGATTCCGGCCTATGAAGTGCCGGTACTGCAGAAAGAGATGATCGCCAAGAGCGTCCGACAGGGCAAGCCGGTCATCATTGCCACCCAGATGCTGGACTCCATGATCCGTAACCCCCGTGCCACCCGTGCCGAGGTGTCTGACGTGGCCAACGCCGTGTATGATGGCGCGTCCTGCGTCATGCTGTCCGGCGAAACGGCCTCGGGCAAGTATCCGCTGGAAGCGCTCAAAACGCTGGTGGATACGGTAGTGGCGGCCGAAGGGTCTATCAATTACTGGGGCCGCTTCCGCAAAATGACGGATGCCCAGAGCATGACCACCATCAGCGACGCCATTACTCATAGCTGCTGTCTGACGGCTATGGATCTCAATGCCGCGGCCATTCTGGTGGCCACCTCCTCCGGTGTGACGGCCCGGATGATCTCCCGATTTAAGCCGGCCTGCCCCATTGCGGCGCTGACCATGACCGAGCGGGTACGCCGACAGATGGCCATTGTCTGGGGCGTGCATCCCTATCTGTGCGGCACGGTGGACTCCACCGACCGCCTGTTCTCGCTGGCGGTGGAGTGTGCCCGGAAAGAGGGCATTGTCAATCCCGGCGATACCGTAGTCATTACGGCCGGCCTGCCCATCGGGCAAAGCGGCTCAACCAATCTAATCAAGGCGCAGGTGGTTGGGGATCCCACTTGATGCGCCATGAGGAAAGCAAAGGCGCGGCTTTGTAAGCCGCGCCTTTGCTTTTTTTTATTCTGTTACATAGGTTACGGTATACCCGGCCGTTGTGTCGGCCTCAAATGCGTCACGCAGACCGGCTGTGACCACCACGCGGTTGTCTTCGGTCACCAAAATCAGCTCAAAGCAGCTCTCGGTACGCCACAGCTCCAGTGCCTGCTCTTCGCCCAGCACAAATACGGCGGTGGACAGCAGATCGGCCAGCCCGGAATCGGGACAAACCACCGTGGCGCTGCGCAGGCCGGATCGGGCGGGATACCCGGTACGGGGGTCGATGATGTGATGATAAATCTCGCCGTTTTGCTCAAAATAACGCTGATAGCCGCCCGAGGTGACGGCCGAGCAGTCCTGCAAGGGTAAGATCCCTACGCAGCCGGTGCTGTGGGCGGGGTCCTGCACGGCGATGCGCCAGGCGCTGCCGTCCGGCTTGCTGCCGATGACCGTGATGTTGCGCCCTAAGTCCAGCAAGGCGTGCTCCACGCCCTGATCACGCAGCACCTGCTCGGCCTGCGCCGCGGCATAGCCCTTGGCGATGCCGCCCAGATCGATCTCCATGCCGGGGCGTGTCAAGCGGGCGGAGGCTTCCTCCACGACCAATGCGTGGCGGTCCACCCGCGCAAGCAGTTCATCCAGCTGTGCCTGGGAAGGCACATGATGCTCCTCGCCACCGCCAAAGCCCCAGGCGGCCACTACCGGGGCGATGGTTACATCAAAAGCGCCGTGGGTTTTCTCCTGCCATTGCTGCGCCAGGGAGAGAACCCGGAAAGTGTCCGGGTGGAGGGCGGTCTGCTGCTCCCGGTTCAGTCGTGCCACGTCGCTGGTCTCTCTGGTACGGGAAAGAATCCCTTCCAGCTCGTTGACACGTACAACAGCGGCATTGACGGCGTTTGCGGCGTTGGGGCCGTAAGCTGTGATGGACATGAGGGTGTCCATGGCAAAAAACTGTTGTTTGATCGGCTTGGCGCTGCATCCGGTCAAAAGCAGGCAAACAATCAGCAGGGGACAAACAAGGCGCTTCAAGGGCAGCCCACCTTTCGTTGAGGTCAAGTTGCATTATAATCCACGCCGGTCTGTTTCGTCAACCGCGGCGGCCCGGTTGACAAACCGGGGTGAGGAAGAATATACTCGCTATAGAAAACGAACTGTTTGAAAAGGTTGGTATGGGTTATGGCACGTATTTATACTTCGGCCGATCAGTTGATCGGAAAAACTCCCTTGTTGGAGCTGTCCCACTTGGAAAAGGAACTGGGCCTGCAGGCCCGACTTCTGGCCAAGCTGGAATACTTCAATCCTGCCGGCTCGGCCAAGGACCGGGTGGCAAAAACCATGATCGAGCAGGCCGAGGCCAGTGGTGCATTGAAACCCGGCTCGGTCATCATTGAGCCCACCTCGGGCAATACCGGCATCGGCCTGTGCTCGGTGGCAGTGCCCCGGGGCTATCGGGTCATTATCGTCATGCCGGACTCCATGAGCACCGAGCGATGCACCTTGATGAAGGCCTATGGCGCCGAACTGGTGCTGACTGAAGGGGCCAAGGGGATGCAAGGATCCATCGCCAAGGCGGAAGAACTGGCCGCCCAGATTCCCAACAGCTTTATTCCCGGCCAGTTTGTCAATCCGGCCAACCCCATGGCCCACATGGAAACCACCGGGCCCGAGATCTGGGAGGACACCGACGGACAGGTGGACTGTTTTGTGGCCGGCGCGGGCACCGGCGGCACTATCACCGGTGTGGGCAGCTATCTCAAGAGTAAAAATCCTGCCGTGCAGGTGGTGGCGGTGGAGCCGGCCGGTTCGGCGGTGCTCAGCGGCGGTACGGCCGGCGCCCACGGACTGCAGGGCATCGGCGCGGGCTTTGTGCCGGAGGTGCTGGATACCGGGGTATACGATCGGGTCATTGCGGTGACTGATGAGCAGGCTTATGCCGCCAGTCGTCAGTTGGGCAAGCGTGAGGGTGTGCTGGTGGGCATTTCTTCGGGTGCGGCCCTTCACGCGGCCATGGAACTGGCCAAACAGCCGGAAAACAAGGACAAAACCATTGTGGTTTTGCTGCCCGACGGCGGCGACCGCTATCTGTCCACTGCCCTGTTTGCACAAGAGTAGGCTATGATAAAAACGGCTTCCCGCACTGCGCGGGAAGCCGTTTTCTGTTTTTTATCAGAAATTCTCCATGCGGGCCCGGATGTACTGCTCCAGAAAATCGATGGTTTTTTCCACACCCAGCCGCTCGCTGTTCATACACAGATCGTAATGGCGCGAGTCGCCCCACTTGCCGCGCGAGTACTGATTGTGGAAGTATTTGCGTCGGCGGTCAACGCGCGCCATCAAATCCAGCGCTTCCGCTTCGCTCAGCCCTTCGTGGTTCATGATGCGGTGCTTTTTGAAGCCGATGCCGGCGGACAGAAAAATGGTGATCAGATTAGGGTAATTGCGCAAAATCTCATCGCCGCAGCGACCCAGCACGATGAAGGATTCCCCTTCGGCCGCCCGTTTGGTCAAAAAGTCAAACTGAAGCTGGGCCACCTGTTCCTGCGGAGAGTTGTTAAAGCCCTTTACGGTGCGGGACAGACCGAGGATGCGCGGCCGCTCGTCAAAGTATCGCAGATCCTCCGGGTCGGCAAACAGTTCAGAGGCGACGCCGTCCAGAATGCGTTTATCGTACATGGGGATGTTCAGGCGTTTGGACAGCTCGGTGGCGGGGGTGAACCCGCCGCTTCCTGCTTCACGGCCAATAGCAACCAGTACTTGCTTGTTCATGTCGGATCAACCTCCTGCATTTACAGATAGCGCACGAAAATGATAAGCGTAGAAATCACCATGACCAGAACGGTAATGGGAGCCAGTGCCTTGCAGTAGCGGCCCCAGGTCACGGGGAAGCCGTTTTTGGCAGCAATGGCGGTGCCCACAACGTTGGCCGAAGCGCCGATGGGAGTGGCGCAGCCGCCGATGTCGGTACCCATGGACAGCGACCAGGCCAGCGTGTTAAGATCTACTCCGGTGAGGGCGGAAAGGGAGCGGATGACAGGGATCATGGTGGCGGCAAAGGGGATGTTGTCGATGAATGCGCTGGCAATTCCCGAGAGCCACAGAATAATGGTGATCGTAATGTATGCGTTGCCGCCGCTGAGCTTGCCAATCCAATTGGCCAGCAGGGTCAGAATGCCGGTTTCCTCCAGACCGGCCACCACGACAAACAGCCCCATGAAGAACAGCAGCGTTTCCCAGTCTAAGCGCTTGAGCAGCTTCCAGCAGCCTTTTCCCGCGGCGATCAAGGTCAGAATAGCGACAAAAATACCAATGGAGGATACGGTTAGGCCGGTGGCCCCGTGGGAGACCAGCAAAACAACGGCGATGGCGAAGATGATGCAGCTGATCAAAAAGTCCTTTTTGGAGCGGATGGCCTCGGCGGGGGAAGGGAAGCTGACTATGGCGGTCTCGTCCACCTGCGCGACCAGCTTCTTGCGGAAGAACAGGTAGAAGTAGGGGATGACGACCACCAGAGAAACCACCGCGATCAAACCGGTGTTGAGCAGGAAGTCAAAGAAGGAGTAGCCCAGAGCGGTGCCGATGATGATGTTGGGAGGGTCGCCGCACATGGTGGCCGAACCACCCAGATTGGCGCAAAAGATCTCGGCCAGGATCATGGGCAGCGGGGTTATCTTCAACAGTTTGGCCAGTTCGGCCGTCACAGCGGCCAGGAACATAATGACCGTGATGCTGTCGATAAACATGGAAAGGACAAAGGACAGCAGCATAAAGATGATAAAAATGGGGATGGGCCGATAATTGACCTTCTTGGCGATGGTGATGCACAGCCAGCGGAAGAAGCCGCTGATCGCCATGCCCTCCACCATGACCATCATGCCGCCGATAAACATCAGGGTTTCCCAATTGATGCCGGAGGAGGTGATGGAGCCGCCCGAGCTGTGCCAGAAGCCCAGATGGGTAAAGGATTCCAGATTGATGGTGTGCCAGACGGCGGGCAGGTCCTCCAGACAAATCGCGAACACGACGACCAAAGTCAGAAGGGCGCAGCCCAGCGTGACGTAGTGCCGTTCGACCTTTTCCAGAAGCAGCATGATAAACATGATAAGGAAAATGGTAACGGCAACGATTTGAGCGATAAACATAAATAAATTCCCTCATTCCATACAGCTTGCGCACAAAATTCCAACGGGGGTGATTCGGCCCCGCGTGAGGGGGGCGAATCAGCCGGGGGGAAATGAAATACACCCACACTTTTAAGAGGGGGTGCTGTGCCGAAGTATCTGCGACAAACACCTACATAATATACTGATTGTTGTCAAAAGTCAATGTTCCTTCCTCCAACTTGGGGGCGGAAACCGGGGTGGTCTTTGTGGAGATACACCCCATGCAGACGGGAAATCAAGCCCATCTTATGCACGAAAAAGCAACGGAGCAATTGCTCCGGTGCTTTTGGTAGTGAGATTATTCCGCGTCAGCCATGGCTTTGGCTTCGGCGATGGCCTTCTCCTGTACCGCAGGAGGAGCCGCGTCCTCGCAAGCTTCCCATCCTTCCCGCCTTGCGGCGAAAGTTCACTCGGTTCGCTGCTCGTCCTTTCCCCACCAAAACCCCGTGGCTGGGTTTTGGTGGGG
>JAZSCJ010000070.1:0-11713 GCA_045602885.1 Oscillospiraceae bacterium | reverse complement strand
GGAGCAGACCGGCTGGGAGGGCTGCCTGTCGGTGCCCGGCCTGTACGGTCAGGTGACCCGGCCTTATCGCGTGCGTGTCAAGGCGCAGGACCGCAACGGCAATTTCTTTGAGGTGGAGGACGTGGATCTGACGGCCCGGTGCTTCTGCCATGAGTGCGAGCATCTGGACGGCCACCTGTTCACCGAGCATACCGATCGGCTGTACACGGTGGAGGAATTGGAAGAACTGGAAGAAATGGAGCAGGACGACTGATGCGTATTCTGTTTATGGGCACGCCCGACTTCGCGGTGCCTTCCATCCGGGCATTGGTACAGGCCGGACACGACATCTGCGGCGCCTTTACCCAGCCCGACAAGCCCAAAAACCGTGGCATGAAGCTACAGCCCACCCCGGTCAAGCAGTTTTGTCTGGAACACGAGATCCCTGTGTTTCAGCCCACCAAACTGCGGGACGGCACGGCGCTGGAGCAGATTCAGCAGCTGGCGCCCGAGCTGATCGTGGTGGCGGCCTACGGCCGCATTCTGCCCGATGAAATTTTGGACTACCCTGCCAAGGGCTGTATCAACGTCCATTCGTCCTTGTTGCCCCGCTATCGCGGCGCGGCACCCATCAACTGGGCCATTCTCAATGGCGATGCGGTGTCCGGCGTGACCATTATGCACATGGCGACTGAGCTGGATGCCGGTGATATCATTTCCCAGGTGGAAACCCCCATTGATCCCGACGAAACGGTGGAAGCGCTGCACGACCGTCTGGCCGAGCTGGGCGCTGGGCTGTTGGTGGATACGGTGCAGACCATTGCTGACGGTACGGCGGTACGTACGCCGCAGGATGCCGCGCAGGTCACCTTTGCACCCATGCTCTCCCGCGAACTGTCGGCCATGGACTGGACCAAATCGGCCCGTACCCTGCACGATCAGGTGCGTGGATTGATCCCCTGGCCTGCCGCCGTAGCCGAATTGGGCGGCGTGCGCTGCAAGGTGTTTGCCACCAAGGTTTGTGGGGAACTCACGCACGCCCAGCCCGGCACGGTGGTTAAGGCTGACAAGAAGGGCTTGCAGATCGCCTGCGGTGAGGGCAGCGTGCTTGAAATTTGTGAATTGCAGCCCGACGGTAAGAAACGTATGCCGGCCAACGCCTTTTTGCAGGGCAAACCCATTCCCGAGGGGAGTACGGTGTTATGACCGCCCGGGAAGTTGCCCTGCGTACGCTGGTGGCTTGTGAAAAGCAGGACGCCTGGGCAGACGGCTTCTTGAAGCGCACCCTCCACGAAGCCGGCGTGACCGGCCGGGATGCCGCCCTGGCCACCCGACTGACCTTTGGCGTGGTGCAAAACCGCATGCTGCTGGATTGGTACATTAACAACTTTGCCAAGGGTAAGCTGGATCTGCAGGTGCGCAGCACGCTGCGTCTGGGGGCCTATCAGCTTCTTTTCCTGGACCGTGTACCGGCCCGGGCGGCGGTGGATGAGTCGGACAAGCTGACCCGGAAATTCTGTAAAAATCCCGGTGCAGCCGGACTGGTCAACGCCGTGCTGCGCAACATCGAGCGCGGCAAAAAGGATCTGACACCCCCGGAAGATTTGTCGGTGCGCTACAGCCATCCCCAATGGCTGGTGGATTTGTTTGCCAAGCGGCTTGGCGTGGGTGGAACGCGGGCGCTTTTGGAGCATCACAACGGCGAAGTGCCCACCATGGCGCAGGTCAACACCTGCCGCACCACAACAGGTGAGCTGTTGGAAACCCTGTCTGCTGCCGGTGTGGAGGCACAGCCTCACCCGTGGCTGAGCGACTGTCTGACCCTGCAGGGTACAGGTAGTCTGGAGCAGTTGGAAGAATTTCAGCAGGGCGAATTTTATATCCAGGATGCCGCCGCCCGGCTGGCGGTTCTGGCGGCCGATCCCAAACCGGGTATGCGAGTGTTGGACGTATGCGCCGCGCCGGGGGGCAAGTCCTTTGCCGCCGCTCTTGCCATGGAAAACAAGGGCGAGATCATTTCCTGCGACATTCACCCCCATAAGCGCCAGTTGATTGAAAAGGGTGCTCAGCGGCTGGGTCTGGACTGCATCCATGCCGTGACGCAAAACGGAAAGGAACGGGTGCGTGAGTGGGAAAGTGCCTTTGATGTGGTCATTACCGACGTGCCCTGCTCCGGGCTGGGTATCATCCGCAAAAAGCCGGACATTCGATATAAGGACCCCAAACCTCTGGCCGGTCTGCCGGCCATTCAGAAGGCCATTTTGGATAACGCCTGCGGCTACGTCAAGCCGGGCGGTGTGTTGCTGTATTCCACCTGTACCCTGCTGGAGAAGGAAAATGAAGCCGTTGTACAGCAGTTTGTGCAGGAGCACGGCGAGTTTACACTGGAAAAACTGGAATTGCCCGGCCCGGTGGGCGTAAAGGAAGAAGGATATGTGACCCTTTGGCCTCATATCCATGGTACGGATGGATTCTTTATTGCAAAGCTGAGGAGAAACGCATGACCGATCTGAAGTCCATGACAATGGAAGAAATGGGCGCGCTGCTGAAAAGTTGGGGCGAACCGGCCTTTCGGGCAGGACAGGTATTCACCTGGCTGCACAAAGGGGTAGGGAGTTTTGATGAGATGACCAACCTGCCCAAACCCCTGCGGGAAAAGCTGGAGCAGGAGTGCTTTATCACCCGCCCCACGGTGCAGCGCAAGCAGGAGTCGGCGCAGGATGGTACCATCAAGTACCTGTGGAAGCTGGCGGACGGCAACTGCATCGAAACGGTGCTGATGCGGTATCAGCACGGAAACACCGTGAGCATTTCCTCCCAGGTGGGCTGCCGCATGGGCTGCGCCTTCTGCGCCTCCACGCTGGGCGGAAAGATTCGGGATCTGACCCCTGCGGAAATGCTGGATCAAGTGCTGTTCACCCAGTTGGACAGCGGGGCCGAGATCTCCAACATCGTGTTGATGGGCATTGGCGAGCCGCTGGACAACTTTGATACGGTCATGCGATTTCTTACGCTGGTCAATCACCCCAAAGGCATGAACATCGGAATGCGTCACATTTCGCTGTCCACCTGTGGATTGGTTGAAAAAATTGACAAGCTTGCTGAATATCGGTTACAATTAACGTTAAGTGTTTCGCTCCATGCGCCCGATGATGAGACCCGAAGCAAGATCATGCCGGTTAACCGGGCGGTGGGTGTGGAGAAGCTGATGCAGACCTGTCGCCGCTATTTTGAAACCACCGGGCGGCGCATTTCTTATGAGTATGCCATGATCGACGGGGTCAACGATTCCGACGCGCAGGCCGACCTGCTGGCACGTCTGCTCAAGGGAATGCCCGGTCATGTCAATCTGATTCCGCTCAACCATGTGGAAGAAAGCCCGCTCAAGCCCAGTCGTCGGGTGGCGGCATTCCAGAAGCGGTTGGAAAGCCACGGCGTTACGGTCACAGTGCGTCGCCGTCTGGGCGGCGATATCGATGCCTCCTGCGGACAGCTGCGCCGCAAGGCTATGGGTGCGGCGGAATCAGCCCAAAAATAAAAGCTTTCATTTTCCGAAAGGGATGACGCGATATGAATGTATGGTCTATTACAGACACCGGCGCAGTCCGGCAACAGAATCAGGACGCCTGTCGGGTGGAAGTGCTCTCCGATGAGCAGATGGTGCTTGTCCTGTGCGACGGCATGGGCGGCGCCCGGGCAGGCAATGTGGCCAGCGGCCTGGCAGTACAGGTTTTTGGCGACGTCATGTGCCAGAGCCTGCAAACGCCGGAGTGCTCTGCCGACCTGACCGAACGGATGGAGGATGCGGTGGCGCAGGCTAACCTTGCGGTTTGCCAGCGTGCGGCGCAGGACCCCGAGTGTATGGGTATGGGTACGACCCTGGTGGCGGCCATTGTGCGTGAGCAGACCTGTCATGTGGTCAACGTGGGTGACAGCCGCGCCTATGCCATTAACGAAGCCGGGATCCGCCGTGTGACCCGTGACCACTCGGTGGTGGAGGATCTGCTGCAACAGGGTAAAATTACCCCGGAGCAGGCGCAGGTACACCCCCAGAAGAATCTGATCACCCGTGCGCTGGGCGCGGAGAGCAATACCCGTGCCGATCTGTTTCAAGAGCCTTGCGTGCCGGGCGGATTTTTGCTGCTTTGCTCGGACGGTCTGTCCAATGTACTGACCGATCAGGAGATGTTTTTTGAGGTAATCCACGGTGGTGAGCCGGGCGATTGCTGCCAACGCTTGCTGGACATTGCTTTGTCCCGCGGGGCCCCTGACAATGTGACAGCGGTCCTGCTCCAGATGTAAAGGAGGATATTTGCCATGGATCAATACATAGGTAAATTACTCGACAACCGATATGAGATTCTGGAGTGTGTTGGCACCGGTGGCATGGCTGTGGTCTACAAGGCGCGCTGCCATCGTCTGAACCGTCTGGTGGCCGTCAAGATTCTCAAGCCGGAACTGGCCCGTGACGCCGAGTTCCGCCGCCGCTTCCATGACGAGTCGCAGGCCGTTGCCATGCTTTCCCATCCCAATATCGTTGCGGTATATGATGTTTCGCGCTCGGACGATCTGGAGTACATCGTCATGGAGCTCATTGACGGCATCACGCTCAAGCAGTATATGCAGAAAAAGGGCCTGCCCTTAAACTGGCGTGAGGCGCTGCACTTCATCACCCAAATCATGAAGGCACTCTCCCACGCCCACAGCCGCGGTATCATTCACCGGGACATCAAGCCCCAGAACATCATGGTGCTGCGTGACGGCAGCGTTAAGGTGGCCGATTTCGGCATTGCCCGACTGGCTTCGGCTGCTCAGTCCACATTGACCCAGGAAGCTTTGGGCTCGGTGCACTATATCTCGCCCGAACAGGCCCGGGGCAGCCACATTGACACCCGTGCCGACATCTATTCGGCCGGTGTTGTGCTGTACGAGATGACCGCCGGCCGCCTGCCCTATGAAGGGGACACTCCTGTTTCGGTTGCCATTCAGCACATCAGCTCCATTCCGCTGCCCACCCGGGATCTCAACCCCGACATTCCCGAGGCGCTGGAGAATATCAACATGAAGGCCATGGCCTCCGATGCGGATAAGCGGTATGTGTCGGCCGATGCCATGCTGGCCGATCTGGAGGAGTTTCGTAAGAACCCCAGCATCAACTTTGAATACAGTCAAGAAGACTTGTTCCAGCGGGATACCACCGATGAGCCGACCCTGGTGCGCAGCAGTGCCGGAATGGCCGTGCGCGCGCGCGGTGAGAGCAAAACGGTGCGTCGCCGCAAGCAGGATGATGACGAGGAATATGATTACGAGGATGACTACGATGACCGCCGTGCGCGAAGCGGTATGCAGTCCATCATTATGGCGGTTGTGGCCATTTTGGTCTTTGTGGTCGGCATTGGCTGCTTCCTTTGGTTTATCTTCTTTGGCTCCATGTTCAACCAATCCGGTGAGGAATACCTGGTGCCCAATCTGGTGGGCATGACCATGGAAGAGGTCTATCAGGATATGGCCCAGGGTAGCATCAATAAGGTCTTTACCATTGTCGAGGGCCAGAGCGTAGTCAGCAATTTGCCGGTGGGACAAATCATCAGCCAGGATCCCGAAGCCGATGAGCGCAAAAAGGGTGACAATATCACCATCACGGTGGATATTTCGGCCGGCCCGGCAGAGATTCTGATGCCCAATGTGGTCAATAAAGAGTACCGGCAGGCGCTGGCATTGCTGCGCGATCAAATGGGACTGAAGGTAGAAACCGACTACGAAAACAGCGAGGAGTATACCCGAAACTATGTGATTCGTTCCGAGCCCATGGAGTCGGTCAATCTGACGCCCGGCCAGACAGTCAAAATCGTAATCAGCCTTGGCCCGGTGGTTAAGATGACCATGGTGCCCGATTTTAAGACCCAGAGCATCGAGTGGGCCATGGAAAAGGCGGAACAGCTCAATTTGACGGTGGAAAATGTGGATGAGGTTGCCGATGCGTCCAATCCCAAGGGAACCGTGCTGTTCCAGAGCATTCCGGCCGATACCGAGGTGCCCGAAGGAACCGAGATCAGTTTCCGGATCAGTTCCGGCCCGACGAACGACGATAACCCCACCGGGGACACCCCTGGCCCTGACGATCCGCTGGAGCTGGAGCCGCCGGTATCCGAGCAGCCTGTGCCCGATGAACAGCCGGTGATCGCAGGTTCCCAAACCGTGTCGCTGGATCTGTCCCAATACAGTCAGCCGGTACAAATTCGAGTGGATGTGGGGAACGTGACGCAGTATGACAGCCTGGTCGACCCGGCGCTGGGTACCTTCTTCAAGACGGTTACCGGTACGGGCACTCAGCGTGTTGATATCTATGTCAACGGAAATCTGGCACTGAGCAAAACGGTGAATTTTAACGCATGACAGAAACAGGAATTATCATGAAGGCCCTGTCCGGGTTTTACTACGTTGATTTGGGCGATGGGCAGCAGGTCGCCTGCCGCGCGCGCGGTAAGTTCCGCCATAAGGGCGTCACTCCGTTGGTGGGCGACCGGGTGAACATTACCGTGCTGGAGGATGGCAGCGGTATGGTGGACGAGATCTTGCCTCGTAAAAGCGAGTTTCTTCGTCCGGCCGTGGCTAATGTTGACCAGTTGGTCATCATCGTGTCCCAGGCCACTCCGGTGACCGAACCCTTTTTGATCGACCGTATGACCTCGGTGGCCGAAGGCAAGGGCTGCGAATGTATCATCTGCATCAACAAATGCGATTTGGAACGGGCCGATACGCTGTTTGAGATCTATACCGGCGCCGGGTTTCCCACCGTGCGCGTCAGTGCCGAAACGGGAGAGGGCATTGAGGAACTGGCCGGGCTGATTGCCGGAAAGGTGTCTGCGTTCACCGGGAACTCCGGCGTGGGGAAATCCAGCATTCTCAATGCGCTGGAACCGGGTTTCTCTCTTTCCACCGGCGCAGTCAGCGAGAAACTGGGCCGTGGCCGCCATACCACGCGCCATGTAGAACTGTTCCGGCTGAAAAACGGTGCCATTGTGGCCGATACCCCCGGCTTTTCCTCCTTTGACACCGATCAGAACGAGGTGCGCGGCAAGGAAATGCTGGCAGCTACGTTCCGGGAATTTCGTCCCTATCTGGATCAATGCCGCTTCGTAGGCTGCGCCCATGTAAAGGAAAAGGGCTGCGCCGTGCGAGAGGCTTTGAAACAGGGGCAGATCCAACCCAGCCGTCACGAAAGCTATGTGCGCTTGTACGAACAGGCCAAGGCCCACAAGGACTGGGAGAACAAGTAAATACGAACCAAACGCCTCCTTTTTGCGTATACTGGATCAGTAAGCCAGTTTGCGTGGAAGGAGGCGTTTTTTTGATGAAGGTCGTGGTGGTCAAGGCTCCCAAATCTCTGCGTGGACTTCTGATGTCTTTTTTTAAAATGAAGTGACATAGCATGGCCTGCGCGAACATATAGTGCTTTGAAAGAAGTGGCGTCGTGCCCGGTGGATCGGCGCTTGCTTTAGAACTGCTGCTTGCAGCCAAAGGAGAGAAGCACTATGGAGCTGGAATTCAAGCGCGCCCAACTGACCGGTTATGACACGGTTCTGGACACCACAGTGTTCCAGGAGGAAACTCTGGAAACCATCGTCCCGGACGCCTGCCCGGATATATTGCGTCTGGTGGATACCCAGGGGAATGTCCTGCTAAAGAGCAAAACGGCATCGGATGGGCACGTCACGCTGACCGGGACGGCGCGGCTGGCCGTCCTTTATTTGCCGGAGGGTGGGACCGGCCCTTGCCATTTGCAGGTCAACATTCCCTTTAGCGTTTCAGTGGAGGAAAAACGATTGAAAAGCGGTTGCCTGGTGACTGCCCTGCCCCGTGTGGTTTCGGCCGATGCCCGTACCGTCAACCCACGCAAGGTGGTGGCCCGGGTAGAGATCGCCATAAGTGTGCAAGCCTTTCAGGCCGGTGGAGTGGAGCTTTGTACCGACCTGTGCGCCACAGGTGGCACGATGGAGCAGCGCAAGCAGCGCTATCGTCCATATTGTATTTGCGCCATTCAGGAAAAGCCCTTTTCTGTGGAGGAGGATCTGACCATCCCGGCCGGACGTCCGACGGCCGAGGAGATCATCAGCAGTCGGGTGACATTGTGCTGCCATGAATCTAAAATCATTGGAAACAAGCTGGTTTTTAAGGGCGAGGCGACCATCCAGCTGGTATACCGTCCGGTGGGCGGCGGAATGGACGCGGCGGATTTTACCCTGCAGTTTTCGCAAATCGCCGAGTTGTTGGGTGTGGGAGAGGAGGGGACATGCACCGTCGAACTCTGCATGACCGGCATCGAATTCGCATTGGCTGGCGATGGCCGCACCGTGTCGGCGGCGCTTTCTCTATTGGCGCAGGCCGTTGTGGGCGAGGAACGGGATGTGGAGGTGTTGGCCGATACCTACAGCACCGGTTGCCCGGCACGGGTGGAGTATGCCGACTATGAATATCGTATGCGCGTTGCTCAGACCATCGGGCGGCAAACGGTGCGTCAGCTCATCGAAACCGGAATGACCATCCAATCGGTGGTGGACTGCGTCTGCTGCGTTGGCCGGACGCACCAAAGTCGGGTGGGCGACCGGTTGCGGCTGACGGCGGAGCTGTCGCTTACTGTCTTGTGCGTGACTGAGGCATCCGAGTATGGTGCGGTATCCAGGCGCATGGAGGTCAGTTGCGATGTTGATGTGCCGGAAGATAGCCTGTGCCGCTTTTCCTTCCGTTGTGGCGATCTGATCGCTGTGCCGACGACCGACGGCGTGGAGGTGCGCTTTTCGGCGGAGTTTCCCTATCTCGTTCTGCGCGATATGCGCGCCATGGTCGTGCATGATGTTGTGGCAGAAGACTGCGCTGCGCAGGAGCCTGTCCGGCAGCCCTCCGTGGTTTTGCGTGCCCTGCAGGAAGGGGAGGGGCTCTGGGAGGTTGCCAAACAGTACCGCACAACGGCGCAAGACATCATCAAGGCCAACCAATGGGAGGGAGAGCAGCCTGGTGCAGGGACGTTGCTGCTCATTCCTCACAAGCGGTGAAAGGGAGGGATTGCAATGGAAGAGCGCAGCATTTATGAAAGCATCGCCCGGCGGACCGAGGGGGATATCTACATCGGCGTGGTGGGTCCCATGCGCACAGGAAAATCAACCTTTATCAAACGCTTTATGGAAGGCTTGGTCATTCCTCAAATTGATAATATGTACCGCCGTGAGCGCGCCCGGGACGAACTGCCCCAAAGTGGCTCGGGTCGCACGGTAATGACGGCCGAGCCAAAATTTGTGCCCGAGGAGGCCGTGCAGATCACCATGGACGGCGGCGCTGCCCTGTCGGTGCGGCTGATCGACTGTGTGGGCTATCTGGTGCCCGGCGCGGTGGGGGTCAT
Organism: Oscillospiraceae bacterium; assembly: GCA_045602885.1. GTDB lineage: Bacteria > Bacillota > Clostridia > Oscillospirales > Oscillospiraceae > JAJPXI01. The sequence continues at coordinate 2,337 of JAZSCJ010000070.1, read as the reverse complement.
GGAGGATGGCGTGCCGCGCATGGTGACCACGCCTTGGTTTGACTATGAAATCCCCATGACCGAGGCGGCCGAAATTGGTACGCGTAAGGTCATCGCCGAGCATTGCACCATAGGCATCGTTGTGACCACCGATGGCAGCATCACCGACATCCCACGGGAGGACTACTTACAGGCCGAGGAGCGTGCCATCACCGAGCTGCGTGAGCTGGGCAAGCCGTTTTTGGTTTTGCTCAACTCGGCCTATCCCCACAGCGAACGTGCGTGCGCCATACGGGATGAACTGGCGCAAACATACGACGTGACCTGCGTGTGCGCAAACTGTCTGGAACTGGATGAGCGAGCGGTCACCGATATCATTCGGGGCGTGTTGTGTGAGTTTCCCGTTCAGGAGATCGACTTGTTTTTGCCTGCCTGGGTGGATGCCCTGCCGTTTGAGCATCCCATCAAGCATGAACTGTATGCGGCCATCCGCTCAGAGGCGGCCGGAGTACAGCGGATACGCGATGTGCGCGCCTGCATCGAGGCTATGGGTGCGTGTGAGACCATCAGCCGGGCAGGGATCACAGCCATGGATCTGGGCACCGGCGTGGTCCGGGCCGAGCTGGAGCTGCCACGTGGTCTGTTCTATGATACGCTGTCGCAGCAGTCGGGGTTCCAGGTGCGTGACGACGGAGATCTGATGAGCCTGCTCTCCGGTTTGGCTGAGATGAAGAGCAGCTATGACCGGGTGGCCGAAGCATTGCAGCAAGTGAACCAAACCGGTTACGGTATCGTTATGCCCGATACCCATGAGCTAACCCTGGAGGAGCCGGAAATCGTCAAACAAGGGGGACGATACGGTGTGCGGCTCAAGGCGTCTGCGCCCTCCATCCACATGATCCGGGCTGATATTCAAACCGAGGTGTCGCCCATCATGGGAACGGAAAAGCAGTCGGAGGAAATGATCCACTATTTGCTGGAGGAGTTCGAGGGGGATACGTCCAAAATATGGCAGTCCAATATTTTCGGCAAGTCGTTCCACGATCTGGTGGGGGAGGACTTGAACGCCAAGCTCAAGCGTATGCCGGAGGATGCCCGAAATAAATTGCGGGAAACGCTGCAGCGCATCATCAACGAAGGTTCGGGCGGACTGATTTGCATTATTTTATAAAGATGATTTCACCCCGGGCGGCGTTGCCGACCGGGGTGAAAAATAAAAGTAAGAAAAAATAAAAAAGTTGATTTTTTCTGTTGACAAAGCCTGCACAGTCTGTTAAAATAACATTCGTTCCGCACGAGAGATGTACGGTGCGAACAACCGAATATGGGGGTATAGCTCAGCTGGGAGAGCGCTTGAATGGCATTCAAGAGGTCAGCGGTTCGATCCCGCTTATCTCCACCAAAAAAGCACTGAAATCGTGAGATTTCGGTGCTTTTTCCTTTGTTTTGATAACTTTTTGCGCCGTTTGAAAGTCGCGTTTTTGTAAAGACCACAACTACACCACAGACAGCTCCAAAACCGTGGACAGTGACTGGCAAGTCACTGTCCATTTTTTCTTTCTTTGATTCGGCATCGCATCTGGTGATTTAACTGGCTTTAGCCTGTTTCCGAGCTTCTGCAAGCTCTGCGTTTACCTCGCGAATTACCTCTTTGAGCAGGGCTTCGCACTCTTCCTCACTGTGGGCGTACACGTTTCGGGGATATCGCTTTCCGTCAGGGTAAATCGGCGAGTATCGCCCCTCCCACAGATTGTCCTTGATTTGTTTGACGTAGCCGGTACCTGGCCTGCGCCGAGGTGCTTTCTGCGGCTCGAACTTCTGTGGAGCATTTAATGCCCTTGTCTCAGACTTCTCTGTGACTTCAGCCTTGGCGATACCACGATCAGTACTGGCCGCGGCGTTTTCCTGCATCTCACTGGTGATGTGGGTGTAGATATTCAGCGTGGTCTTGGCCGATACATGCCCGATGATGGTGGACAGGTTTTTTAAGTCCATGCCGTGTTCCAGAGACATGGTAGCGAATGTATGTCTGAGGTCATGGAAGCGTACCTTTTTGCATCCTGCCCGTTCCAGAATGACCTGCAGCCGCTTTCGGATATGGCCTGGGTCGATAGGCTGGTCTGGCTTCAGGCGGGAGGGAAACATCAGATGAGAGAAGGCATCCTTTTGATATTCCCGAATGACCTCCACCATGGCGGGCGGCAGTATGATCGTTCGGAATGCCGCCTTTGTTTTCGGTTCGCTGATGGTGATCCTTCCACCCACAAGAGTGGCCTGTTTGCTGATGTGGAGCTCGCCGGTCTCGAAATTCAGGTCGCTCCATGTGAGCGCCAGTATTTCACCTCGGCGCAGACCTGT
>JAZSCJ010000069.1:0-2001 GCA_045602885.1 Oscillospiraceae bacterium | reverse complement strand
AAGAGGACGCCTGTTTGAGCGAGATAAAGACGCCCCGAACGGGGATCCGTTCGGGGCGTAGTATACCCAAATTACTGGGCGGCTTCCTCGGTAACGATGGAAACCTGCTTGCGATCCTTACCCAGGCGATGGAACTTCACGCGGCCATCCTTGGGCGCGAACAGAGTGTCGTCGCTGCCCTTGCCGACGTTAGCGCCGGGATGGATATGGGTACCACGCTGGCGGACCAGCACGTTGCCGGCCAGAACGAACTGACCATCAGCACGCTTCACACCCAGGCGCTTGGACTCGGAGTCACGGCCGTTGCGGGTGGAGCCAACGCCCTTCTTGTGGGCGAAAAACTGCAGACCGATATTCAGCATTTGTTACACCTCCATGCTGTCATTGTCAAATACGATCAAGTGATCGGGGTATTCCTCGTGCAGCTCGGAAAAATAGACCATCATGGCCGTCAGAAGCGTCTGACAGGTTGCCTCGTTGGTCTGCCCCAGACTGCCGGGGAGCTTGAGCGAGATGGACGCATCCTTTTGCTTGACCTTAACGGCGGCCTCCAGTCCCAGTACGTCGTTGATGGCACATTCGGCCAGACGCACGGCGCTGGTAATGGCGGCGCAAAGGATGTCCTCGCCCTCATTGGCAAAACCGCTGTGGCCTTCAACCGTGAAGCCCGTAATGCGGCTGCCCTCGGAATAAAAGGTTACCGTGGTCATACCTTACACAGAGATCTTGGTGATCTCAACCTTGGTGTAGGGCTGACGATGGCCCTGGCGCAGGCGGTAGCCCTTCTTGGGCTTGTACTTGAAGACCATGATCTTCTTGCCCTTGCCGTTCTTGACCACATTGGCCTCGACCTTAGCGCCCTCCACAACGGGAGTGCCGAAGGTGGCCTTGTCGCCGTCGATGACAGCCAGAACCTTGTCGAAGGTGATGGCGTCACCTGCCTCGCAAGCCAGCTTCTCGATGAACAGGGTTTCACCCTCAGCCACCTTGTACTGCTTGCCGCCGGTCACGATGATTGCATGCATTTACGTTTCAACTCCTTCATTACGGGCTCGCTGTCGGGGGTGAAAAAGCGCACGTGGTGTGCCCTTTTTGCTTGCTGACCCATTCAAAGCGGCTTTGACAGTATATCAGCGCAAACCGCTCTTGTCAAGGAAAAATCGGCACGATTTTATAATTTTGTTGCAGCGGCTGCAATTTGGGGGCTGTGCCCCTTCGCTTTTGCTTGTGTTTGGATCGCTTGTTATGATATAATACCTTGTTAAAATGTATCTATTTCACATTCCGGAGGGAATTTGTTTTGAGCCAAACCAGAACTACCGTCATCTCCCCCGAGGAGATCGCCCGTCAAAAGGACTTCTGCGCGCAGGTTTTGCAGCGCAATACCGCCAACCAAAAATCTCCCGTGGCCTTTGTGGACACCTACGGCTGTCAGCAGAACGAGGCCGACTCCGAGCGCATTCGCGGCTATCTGGCCGAGATGGGCTACGGCTTTACGCAGGATGAGAACGAGGCCGACGTTATTGTTATCAACACCTGCGCCGTGCGTGAGCACGCCGAGGACCGGGTGCTGGGCAATGTGGGTGCGCTGGTGCACACCAAGCGGCGCAAGCCCGGCCAGATCATCTGCCTGTGCGGCTGCATGATGCAGCAGCCTCATGTGGCGCAAAAGATCCGGGAGTCCTACCGCCATGTGGACATTGTGTTCGGCCCCCATGCCCTGTGGAAATTTCCCGAGCTGCTGTGGCGTGTGCTGCTGCGCCGCGGGCGTGTGTTTGACACCGAAGATATGCCCGGCAGCGTAGCCGAGGGCATCCCCATGGTGCGCCAGAGCAATGTCAAGGGCTGGGTGTCTATCATGTACGGCTGCAACAACTTCTGCACCTACTGCATCGTGCCCTATGTCCGCGGCCGGGAGCGCAGCCGCAACCCCAAGGAAATCATGAAGGAGATCGAAAACCTGCAAAAGCAGGGCGTACAGGAAATTATGCTGCTGGGGCA
>JAZSCJ010000068.1:0-4824 GCA_045602885.1 Oscillospiraceae bacterium | reverse complement strand
GGTCGTTGAGGAAAGCGCCGCACGGTGGGCCGCGACTCTTTCTTTATAGACAGCAGTCGATGAAACGATCAGCCGAAAGGGGGGGCAGAGCATGACCTTGGAAGAATTGAAAGAAAAGGCACGCAGCCTGCCTCTGAAGCCGGGCGTTTACATCATGCAGAACGTCAAAAACCAAGTCATCTATGTGGGCAAGGCCAAGGCGTTGAAAAACCGGGTGTCACAGTATTTTGCCAATCTGGCCTCCCACACCGAAAAGACCCGTGCCATGGTGGCGCAGATCGACCACTTTGACGTTATCATCGCCGACAGCGAGTTTGAGGCGTTGGTGCTGGAAAATTCCCTCATTAAGCGCCACAAGCCCCACTATAACATTCTGCTCAAAGACGACAAGGGATACCCCTACGTTCGTCTGGCCGTCAACGAGCCGTATCCGCGCTTTTCTCTGGCCAACCGGGTGCAGGAGGACGGCGCGCGCTACTTTGGCCCTTACGGTGGTCGGGGCGCGACCTGGGATATCGTGGACGCCCTGCGCAGTGCCTTAAAGCTGGCCTGCTGTAACAAGAAATTTCCCCGGGATATCGGCAAGCAGCGCCCCTGTTTGAACTATCATCTGGGCAAATGCGCCGGTTGGTGCCAGCCGGAAATGCCCGAGGAGGAATACCGCCAGGCCATGGAGCAGGCCATCCGTCTGTTGGAAGGCAAGTTCAAAGAGGTGGGCGAGGACATTCTATGTGAAATGGAGCAGGCGGCCGAGGCGCTGCGCTTTGAGCGGGCGGCCCAGCTTCGGGATCGGTATAAGGCCATCGAGCTGTTGGGCAAGCGGCAAAAGGTACTTGCAGGCAGTCTGGCCGACACCGATGTGGTGGGCTTTCACCGGGGCGAGGCCAAAAGCTGTTTTGTGGTGCTGCATTTCATCGACGGTGAGCTGGCCGCCAAGGACTGGGAGCTGCTGGAAACGCCCATGGAAGAGGACGATGCCGAGGTTATTGCGGCGCTGGTAGGTCAATTCTATGCCGGACACAACCAATTTCCCAAACAGATTTTGCTGCCCTGCGAGATCGAGGGCGAGGCGGCGCTGGCACGGATGTTGTCGGAATCGGCTGAGCGGCGTGTTGCTCTGCTGACGCCGCAGCGTGGGGCCAAGATGGATCTGATCCGCCTGGCCAACACCAACGCAGCCGAGGAAGTGGCACGGGCCACCACACGTGCCGAGCGCACCAACAAGCTGTTGGAGTCGCTGGGCAGGCTGCTTGGCCTGCCGCAGTCGCCCCGGCGCATGGAGGCCTATGACATCTCCAACACGGGCAGCGATGACATTGTGGCCTCCATGACGGTGTTTGTGGACGGCAAGCCCCGTAAACGGGAGTATAAGCAGTTTAAGATCCGTGGTCTGACCGGCCCGGATGACTACGCGTCCATGGCACAGGTCATTACACGCCGGTTTACCCACTATCTGAACGGTGACGAAAACTGGAAGGAACGGCCCGACTTGCTGCTGATTGACGGCGGCAGCGTTCACGCCAAAACGGCGGTGGATGCGCTGGCACAATTGGGGCTGGAGATCCCCACCTTTGGCATGGTCAAGGATGACCGCCACCGTACCCGTGCCCTGGCCACGCCCGATGGACAGGAGATCGGCATTCAGCAAAATCAAGCTCTGTTTGCGCTGATCGGCACCATTCAAGAGGAAACCCACCGCTTTGCCATCCAATTTGGCCGCGCCCAGCACGCCAAAACGGTCAAGGGTTCGGTGCTGGATCACATTCCCGGCGTGGGAGTTAAGCGCAGGGGGGATCTGCTCAAGCACTTTAAGAGCATCAAGCGCATCAAAGCCGCCACGGTGGAGCAGTTGGCTCAGGTGGTGGACAAGCGCACGGCCCAGGCGGTATATGACTATTTTCGATCCGAGGAGGATGCAGCCACATGAGAGTGATTTCCGGAACGGCCCGGGGGCGCAAATTGAAGCCGCTGCCCGGTAACGATACACGGCCCACCACCGACCAGGTCAAGGAAGCTATTTTTAATATCATCCAGTTTGATATCCAAGGCCGCCGGGTGCTGGACCTGTTTGGCGGTACGGGGCAGATGGGTATTGAGGCCCTGTCCCGGGGGGCGGAGCACGTCACCTTTGTGGATGTGGCGCCGGTTGCCGTTCGGACCATCCGGGAGAATTTGCAGACCACCCAGCTGGCCGACTGTGCCAAGGTGGTGCAGAGCGATTGGCGGGGCTTTTTGTCCGGCTGTCGGGAAAAATTTCACCTGATTTTTCTGGATCCACCGTACCATTCCGACGTGTTGGAAAACACCCTGCAGACCATTGCCGCAATTGACATCCTGTCGGAACATGGTATAATAGTTTGCGAAAGTCCGCTGGACAAGCAACTGCCCGAGCTTGTGTCACCCTATGAGAAGGGCAGAGAATACAAATACGGCAAGATCAAGGTAACGCTGTACAAAAGAACGGTGTGAGTTTCCTATGAAAACCGCAATTTACCCCGGCAGCTTTGATCCGGTGACTCTGGGCCATTTGAATGTCATCAAGCGTGCAGGACAGGCCTTTGACAAGGTCATTGTCTGCGTTATGGTTAATTCAGAAAAAAACGGCGGCCTGTTCACCCCGGAGGAGCGGGTGGATATGTTGCGCCGCACCACCAAGCATCTGCACAATGTCGAGATCGATTTTTCCAGCGAGCTGGTGGCCGATTATGCCCGGCGCATCGGTGCCCGGGTGCTGGTCAAGGGCTTGCGTGCGGTATCTGATTTTGAAAAGGAAGTTCAGATGGCCATTATCAACCGCAAGTTGTACCACAATCTGGACACCTTCTTTATTCCATCCAGCGAAAAGTATACCTATCTCAGTTCCACCGTGGTCAAGGAAATGGCGCGCTACGGTGCCGATCTGACTGATTTTGTTCCCCGGGAAATTATTGCCGACGTGCAAGCCAAATTTAATGTGAAGGAGGGATCCTGATGGCCAGTGGAGTGGAAGAATTGCTGGACATTTTGTTTGAAATGATCGATGAAGCCAAGGGTGTGCCGCTCAGTGCCGATAAGTGCATGATCGAGCGGGACCGTGCGCTGGATCTGCTGGATGAAATTCGTGCCCAGTTCCCCATGGAGATGAAAGAGGCCAAAAAACTGCTGGACAATCGTGCCGAGTACATTGAAGCCGCCAAGCGTGAGGCCGCTGCCATCAAGAAACAGGCTGAGGAAGAGGCCCGTCAGATCGTGGCCGAGGATCAGCTGCTGGCTCAGGCGCGCCAGAAGAGCAGCGAAATGATCCGCGTGGCCGAGGACCGCAGCCGTGAGCTGCGCCGTGCCGCCAACGAGTATTGCGAGGATGCCCTGCGCCGCACCGAGGAGGCCGTGGGCGAGGCACTGGATGAGATCAAGCAGTCCCGCCTGCGTTTCTGCGCTGCCGCCGGCGCCGAACAGCCCCAGCAGGAAAAACCTGCCCGCAGCAAGTTTTACGATGCTGAGGCGGAGGGGATTTGACCTGCGCACAACCAAAATAATAAAAAGGATTCCTGCCTTGTGGCCAATGTCATTAAGCTAAGCTAAAAGTCAAGCCGTTTAGCCAACGCCATTTTTCGAAACTTTTTGTGAATTTAGGCGTTGATTGCTTTACTATTTCCAAGATCTGCATAGACGATAATCAAAAAACCTCAACATGTCTGTAAAATGTATTAAAAAATGGAGATTCGCAGGTTTTGCGGTAAATACCTTTTGATGTGGAGCAAAACTGTTGACCGTAGTACAATACAACTATAAAAGAAAGACAAATCAGAAGTTTTAAGTGAGGACTATTATCGTGGAATGGCTCAATATATTTGGTGTGTTTTTTATTGTAGTGATTATGATTCCAAATATAATTTATGCAATAAAGTGCAAAGATGGTTTTGAAAATAAATGGAATAACAAAATTGTAGAAGCAGTAGAGCAAATTGGAAGATTTGGATGCTTTGGATTTATGATATTTAATATTCCAGACACTTGGTTCGGATGGTGGTCAGATGAGGCATTTGCAATTTATCTTATGGTGAATATAATCCTTATCATAATATATTGTTTTATATGGACTATCTGCTTTAAGAAAAATACGATATTTAGAGCATTGGCATTATCAATTATTCCGTCAGTAGTTTTCTTGTTTAGTGGGATTATGAGTAGGTCAATATTGTTGATTGTTTCGGCTTTGTTTTTTTCACCTGCCCATATAATGATTTCGTATAAGAATGCAAAATAAGAGTAAACTTCCAGTTTGTCGTTGCAGAGCAAAAAGTATCCACCCCATTTTCGATGGGGTGGATACTTTTTGGCATACACGCAAAGGCTTAACTTAATGACATTGGCCTTGTGGCAGGAATCCTTTTTTATGTAAGGGATGCAATTACGCCTGGGTCAGAGTGCGGGCGCGCTCCAGCGCCGCGTCAATGTTGGGGCAGAAGTTGTCGGCACCGATTTTCTCCACCATGCCGGCCTTCTGGAAGACCTTAAAGGGCTGCTCATTCACGTGGGACATGATCAGCACAATGCCTTCTTTTTTACAGGTCTTGACAATGGTTTCCAGGGAGTGAATGCCGGTGGCGTCAATGGCGGGTACGCTGCGCATACGCAGAATGACGACCTTTTTGTGGGCTTCGGCAAAAATGTCAGCGACCTTGTCGGAGGCACCGAAGAAGATGGGGCCGGTGATCTCGTAAACCATGGTGTCGGCGGGGATGACCTTCAGGCCGATGCGGTCGGGGTCGGTATTCTCGTCGATGGGAACCCAGCCGCGTACGCTGGTCTCGTCGCTCATGCGCTTCATGAACAGAACGGTGG
>JAZSCJ010000067.1:0-11292 GCA_045602885.1 Oscillospiraceae bacterium | reverse complement strand
TGAATCTATCAATTGCTTCCTAAGACCGCTTGGCCTCCGACTTTGAAAGGGAGAACTTCATACTTTTGTAACAATTTGAAGCAAGTTTCCGTAACAATTCCGCGGTAACATAATATCTGCAAGAAGCAGTTTCATTTTCATTGTATCCTCTTTTGATCCTCTACAAACAAACCCCGGACGCCTGGAGCAGCGTCCGGCCGTTTGCTTTGTCTTGTTTTGTTTTATGTAAACCGCGCCTCAGCTCCGCTCTCCCCGTTTCCCCGCTCCCCACTATAATATCCAAATTTTTCCTGCTCGACGGCATTTTCTATTTCCCGACCTCTTTGTTCTGCTATGCTTGGGCCAAGCTACTGAGAAACAGGGGGGGTTCCGTGAAGATTGCGTGGAAAAGAGAAGGAAACGAAGTGGGACGGGTGGTTTCCCTTGCGGTGGACTCCATTGCCCCTAACCCCAACCAACCTCGCCGCCACTTTTCGCCCGAGGGGCTGCGTGAGTTGGCCGACAGCATTGAGCAGCTTGGCATCCTGCAGCCGCTGACCGTGCGCCCCACGGGAAAAACGTGGGAACTGATTTCCGGGGAGCGCCGTCTGCGCGCCGCCCGGCTGGCCGGACTGACCCATGTCCCCTGCATTTGTCTGGATGCCGACACACAGCGCTCCTCGCTGATGGCTCTGGTGGAAAACCTGCAGCGCCGGGATCTGGACTTTCTGGAAGAGTCGCTGGCTCTGGCCCGACTGATCGAGCAGTACCATCTTTCCCAGGAGGAGTGCGCACGCCGGGTGGGCAAATCCCAGTCGGCCATCGCCAACAAGCTGCGTCTGCTGCGTCTCCCCCCCGATGTGCTGTGCCTGCTGCGTGACCACGGCTGCACAGAACGCCATGCCCGTGCCCTGCTTGCTTTGGAGGACAGCTCCCTACAGCTGCAATGCGCCCAGCGCATCGTAGATCACGCATGGACGGTGGCTAAAACCGAAGCCTATGTGCAGAGCTTGCTCCGTCACGACCACAAATCTCCCCGGCGCCGCCCTACCTTTATATTAAAGGATGTTCGCCTGTTTCTGAATACGGTGGACCGGGGGCTGTCCATGATGAAGTCAGCCGGTGTGGATGCCCAGTGCGGCCGGGAGGAAACCGTGGATTCCATTTTGCTGACCATCCGTATCCCCAAACGAGCATAGTAGGTTACCTCCCCCTTTGCGCGGGAAGGCAGGACGTATGTCCTGCCTTCCCGTTTTTTATTGGACCCCACGCCTTCCGTAGGGAAAGGAGTCGCAGCAGAATGAGTGAGTGTTCGCGCTTTGCGCGGATGCGAAGGATATGACGCTTGCGATGGGGCCCCCTCAAAAGGCCGCCGGGTCTTTTGTGGGGAAAGGAGGCGCAGCAGAATGAGTGAGTGTGCGCGCTTTGCGCGAACACGAAGGATATGGAGCTTGCGCCGACGTGTTTCACGTGAAACACTCTGGGTTTTTTCTCTTTTTCCGGGAAAACAGTTGAAATGCCCTGTTTCAAAGCTTATAATGAAGGTTACCCTGTTTCCGGGGGCACAAGCTACCCTATTTCAAAGGTGGTGTCACCCATCAAAGCACCAAACCGTGTCCTTTTGCGCCGCATTTCGTGCAGCGTACTGCTGATTCTGTGCGCAAACGCGCTCCTTTGGGGCTGGCTTCTTCCCTTGGTCTGCTCCATTCACATCCCGGCGGTTGTTGCCATATTGCTTGCCGGGGCATCCTTGATCGGGTCCAATTGGATTTTGATTCACCCCCAGCGCAACACCCGGCCCAACAAGCTGCTTTGCTCTTTGTCCAATGGCTGTGAACTGTTGCGGCTGTTTTTGATCAGCGCTACCGTTACCATCGTGGCCCAGCTTCTGGGCGCCATTCCGGTGTGGCGCATGCTGCTTCAGGCCGAAGACGTCTTCCTCTTCTTCTCTGCCGGGCTGTTCCTGTTTTGGATCGTCAATCTTATTTGGGCGGTGTTCTGCCAGGCGGCCGTCTTTTTCAGCGGCATCATCCGCCTGTATATCGCCTCGGTGCAAATTGGCTTCAAGCATCGGGTTTTGGGCATTATCTTTTCCTGGATCCCCGGGCTTAACATCTATTATCTGTTCAAGCTGATCCACATCGCCGAAGAAGAGGTGGAATTTGAGTCGGAAAAGATGTGCATCGATGCGGCCCGGGCGGACGAGAAGATCTGCAAAACCAAGTACCCCATCTTGCTGGTACACGGTATCTTCTTCCGGGATTTCCGCTATCTGAACTACTGGGGTCGCATCCCCGAAGCGCTGGAGCGAAACGGCGCTGAGATCTACTACGGCGAGCAGCAGTCGGCCGCCTCCATTGCCGATTGCGGACAGGAGATCGCCGACCGTATCCAAGCCATCGTGCAGTCCAGCGGCTGCGAAAAAGTCAACATCATCGCCCATTCCAAGGGTGGTTTGGACAGCCGAACGGCCATTTCCCTTTTGGGCGCTGCCCCCTACGTGGCCAGTCTGACCACCATCAACACCCCTCATGACGGCTGCCTGTTTGCCGAGTATCTGCTGGAGAAGATCCCGGATAAGGCACGCAATTCCATTGCCGACACCTATAACGCTACGCTGAAAAAGCTGGGCGATCACGCCCCGGATTTCCTGCACGCCGTCAAGGATCTGACCGCATCGGCCTGCGCCCAGCGCAACCCGGAATTGCCCGATATGCCCGGCGTTTGGTATCAAAGCGTCATGTCCTATTGCCAGCAGGCCACCAGCGGCCGTTTTCCACTCAACGTCAGCTATCCGCTGGTCAAACACTTTGACGGAAAGAACGACGGCTTGGTGTCCGTTGAGTCGGCCCGTTGGGGCGAGCGGTTTACGCTGGTCGAGCCAAGCTCCGACCGCGGCATCTCTCACGGCGACATGATCGACCTCAACCGGGACAACATTCCCGGCTTTGATGTACGCGAATTTTACGTTTCTTTGGTCTCCGATTTGAAAGCCCGGGGATTTTAAGCACTGGCACGAAACCCTTCGGGTTTGACCCCATACGGCTTTGCGCAAACTGATTTTGATTGAAAGGCGGTGCCCTTTTATGGCAAAAACCATCGCAGTCGTCAACCAAAAAGGCGGTGTGGGCAAAACCACCACCTGCGTCAATCTGGCGGCCGCTCTGCGGGCGGCCGGCAAGCGAGTTCTGGTGTGCGATTTTGACCCCCAGGGCAATGCCACCTCCGGCCTGGGCGTAGACAAAAACGCCGTTTCCCCCTCCATCTACGAGGTGCTCATCAACGAAACCGACCCACGCCGCGCCATCGTGTTCACCAGTTGGGCCGACGTGCTGCCCTCCAACAAGGCGTTGGCCGGCGCTACGGTGGAACTGATCGGTTTGGATCGCCGGGAGTACCGGCTCAAGGATGCGCTGGCCGGGATCAAAGAGGATTATGACTTCATCCTCATCGACTGCCCCCCCTCCCTGGAGCTGCTGACCCTCAACGGTCTGTGCGCGGCCGATACCCTGCTGGTTCCTGTCCAGTGCGAGTATTATGCCCTGGAGGGCCTCAGCGATCTGCTTTCCACCGTGCGCATCGTCAAGCGGAATCTAAACCCGGCCCTTGATATGGAAGGTGTTGTTCTGACCATGTACGATGGGCGCACCAACCTGTCCATGCAGGTGGCCGAAGAGGTCAAGCGCTACTTCCCCGGCAAGGTATACGCCAGCGTCATCCCCCGCAACGTCCGTCTGTCCGAGGCGCCCAGCCACGGCAAGCCGGTTTCGGCCTACGACCCCTATTCCCGTGGCGCCGAGGCATACCGCACGTTGGCCGAGGAAGTCATCGAACAAAACAGCAAATAATGCACCGTTCCCCCCCACCGGGGCCCCTGCAAAAGGCCACCGGGTCTTTTGTGGGAAAAGGCGGAGCAGCGGAATGAACGAACCCCGGCGCTTGCGTCGGGGCGAGCGATATGTAGCTTGCGACGCCGCCGTTTCACGTGAAACATAAACACCCTATACACGAAAGGATTGATACTATGGCGTCAGAACGTGGCCTGGGCAAAGGCCTGGGCGCTTTGTTGGGAGATTCCTCCCTGCAGACCCAGGAGAGCGGCTCGGTTTTTCTGCCCATTGCGCAGGTAGAGCCGGGGCTAAACCAGCCCCGTAAGCAGTTTGAGCCGACGGCGCTGAATGACCTGGCCGACTCGGTGCGTGAGCACGGCATCATTCAGCCCCTCACGGTGCGCCGCCTCAGCTCGGGGTATTATCAGATTATTGCCGGTGAGCGCCGCTGGCGTGCCGCCAAACTGGCCGGCCTGCACGAAGTGCCTGCTGTGATCATCGAGGCCGACGACCGCAAGGTCATGGAGCTGGGCCTGATCGAAAACCTACAGCGCGAAGACCTGAACCCCATGGAAGAAGCCGACGGCTACCTGGTGCTCAAAGACGAGTTTGGCATGACCCAGGAGGAAATCGCCCAGCGCATGGGCAAATCACGCCCTGCCATTGCCAATGCTCTGCGTCTGACCGGACTGCCGGTGCTGCTGCGTGAAATGGTGGTGGACGGCGACCTTTCTGCCGGACACGCCCGCGCTCTGCTGGCCCTCCCCCGTGTGGATCTGCAGGAAAAAGCCGCCCAGCAGGTCATCGCCCAGGAGCTGACCGTACGCCAGACCGAGGCGCTGGTCAAAAAGCTGCAGCAGGAGGACGCCCCAAAAAAGGCCAAGCCTGCGGATGAGCAGCGCATCTACCTGGACGAGATCGAGAAAAATCTCTCCACCCGTCTGGGGCGCAAGGTGTCCATCGCCGCCGGGCGCAAAAAGGGCAAGATCGAGCTGGAGTATTACGATCTGGACGATCTGGAGCTGCTGCTGGGTCACTTGAACTCCATCAAGGGAGGTCCTACCCCGTGAGCGAAGAAACACAGAACCTTCAGCACCAGGCTGACCGGGCCAAGCCCAGCGGCGCGCGCCCGGTGACCACCTATCTGATCATCCTGTTCGCCGCCGCCTTCTTTTTGCTTTTGCTGTCCTTCTTCATGCAGCAGCGAATCAATCAAGATGCCATGAATGATTTGCAGCAAACCTCCAACTCTGCCGTGCAAACTCTGGGAAATCTGATCGACCAGCGCGACCAACTGGCGGCGGAAAATGATTCCCTGCAAACCCAGCTGCTTGACTTGCAAGCCTCCTACGACTCGTTGGATACCACCTATACGGAAAGCCAGCAGTCCAACGCCGCCGCCCTGTGTGCCATGGACTGGCTGCGCGAGATCCAGAGTCTTTACCAAACCCAGTATTACCGGGCAGCCCGGACCATGATTCAGGAATTTGAGGCCAACGGCCTGCCGGCGTATCTGCCCACCGCACCGCTGCACACGTATGAGGGCAACGACGCCCAAGCTCCGGCGGACACTTACAACGCCATCGTTTCCGCCCTGTTCCCCAACGGCATCGCGTGATATGTTTCACGTGAAACATCCACGCCAACAAAACACGATTATCAAGGAGAGTTCATTATGCTCGACATTCGTTTTATCCGCGAGAACCCCGAACTGGTCAAAGAAAACATCCGCAAGAAGTTCCAGGACGCCAAGCTGCCCCTGGTGGACGAAGCCATCGCTCTGGACAAGGAAAACCGCGACACCATCCAGGAGGCACAAGATCTGCGCACGGCACGCAATGCGCTGTCCAAGGCCAACGGCCCGCTGTTCGGCCAGCTGAAGAAGGCCGAGGGCGCAGAAAAGGATGCCATCCAGGCACAGATCGACGCCAACATGGCCGCCGTCAAGGCCAACGACGAGCGTCTGTCCCAGCTGGAGGCCCGGGAGGCCGAGCTGGCCGTGGAGCTGCGCCGCGTGCTGCTGCTCATCCCTAACATCATTGACCCCTCGGTGCCCATCGGCGAAAGCGATGAGTTCAACGTGGAGGTCGAGCGGTTCGGCGAAGCCACCACCCCCGACTTCCCTGTTCCCTATCACACCGAGATCATGGAGTCCTTCAACGGCATCGACATGGACAGCGCCGGCCGCGTGTCCGGCTCCGGCTTCTATTACCTGCTGGGCGACATCGCCCGTCTGCACTCGGCTGTGCTGACTTACGCCCGCGATTTCATGATCGACAAGGGCTTCACCTACTGCATCCCCCCCTTCATGATCCACGGCAACGTGGTGGAAGGCGTCATGAGCCAGTCGGACATGGATGCCATGATGTATAAGATCGAGGGCGAGGATCTGTATTTGATCGGCACCTCCGAGCACTCCATGATCGGCAAATTTATTGACCAGATCATTCCCGAGGAGTCCCTGCCCCAGACGCTGACCTCTTACTCCCCCTGCTTCCGCAAGGAGAAGGGCGCCCACGGTATTGAGGAGCGCGGCGTCTACCGCATCCACCAGTTTGAAAAGCAGGAAATGATCGTGGTCTGCAAGCCCGAGGACTCCATGGACTGGTACGAAAAGATGTGGCGCTACAGCGTGGAGCTGTTCCGCTCTCTGGACATCCCCGTGCGTCAGCTGGAGTGCTGCTCGGGCGACCTGGCCGATCTGAAGGTTAAGTCCTGCGATATCGAAGCCTGGTCTCCCCGTCAGCAGAAGTACTTCGAGGTCTGCTCCTGCTCCAATTTGGGCGACGCCCAGGCACGCCGGCTGAAGATGCGCGTCAAGGGCACCGACGGCAAGATGTATCTGCCCCACACCCTCAACAATACCGTGGTGGCTCCCCCTCGTATGCTCATCGCCTTTTTGGAAAACAATCTGCGCGCCGACGGCAGCGTAGCCATCCCCGCCGTCCTGCAACCGTACATGGGGGGAAAGGAAGTTTTGACCCCCAAGCAGTAACTCTCCGGGCAAAAATAGAAACAGCCATATTTTAGGAGGTTATCCGAAATGAAAAAGTTCTTTTCTGAATTCAAGACCTTTGCCATGCGCGGCAATGTGATCGATCTGGCCGTCGGCGTGGTCATTGGCGGCGCATTTGGTAAGATCACCACTTCCATCGTCAACGACATCATCATGCCTTTGATCTCCATGCTGACCGGCGGCATCAACTTCAGCGAATGGAAATGGGTGCTCAAAGAAGCTGTGCTGGATGCCGAGGGCGTGGAGCTTGCCGCCGCCGTGTCGGTCAACTACGGCAATCTCATCGCCATCGTTCTGGACTTCATCATCATCGCCTTTGCCGTGTTCTGCTTGGTCAAGGCCCTGAACGCCCTGCACCGCAAAAAGGAAGAAGAGCCCGAGGAAGAGCCCGCTCCCCCCGAACCCTCCGCCGAGGAAAAACTGCTCACCGAGATTCGTGATCTGTTGAAGGAGAAAAACAGCTGATGAACGAGGAAAACAAGGACGGTCTGACCCCTGCGCAGCAGGAGACCCCTAAGCCGTCTTACACTCCCGCCTCCCGCGGCAAGCGTGTTGCCGCATGGATCGGAGTGATCTTCATGGTTTTGCTGGTTCTCATGTACACCTATTCCATCGCCACCGGGGCGATCCTTTGGTGGTGACGGCTATGGAAGCATTGATCGCACAAGGTCTGGCCCAACTGGGTCTGGATCCCGCAAAAGCTCCCCTTCTGGCCCGTTACGGCCAAATGCTGATCGAAAAGAACCAGGTCATGAACCTGACCGCCATTACCCAACCCGACCAGGTGGCGCAGCTGCATATGCTGGACTGCGCCGCTCTGCTGGGCTGTGTGGATTTAACCGACAAAACGCTCATCGACGTGGGCACCGGCGCAGGTTTTCCCGGTATGGTCTTGAAAATTCTGGTGCCTTCCCTGCAGCTGACCCTGTTGGACAGTCTGGAAAAGCGGCTGAACTGGCTGCAGGAGGTTTGCACCGAGCTGGGTCTGGATGGCGTGCGCTTTGTCCACGCCCGGGCCGAGGAGGCCGCCCACGACCCCAACTTCCGGGCACAGTTTGATTTCGCCACCGCCCGGGCCGTCGCTTCCATGAACACCTTGAGCGAAATCTGTCTGCCCTATGTCAAACAGGACGGACGGTTTCTGGCCATGAAATCGGTAGACAGCGGCGACGAGGTGGAGGCCGCCGGCAGCGCCATTTCCAAGCTGGGCGGCCGGCTGGAAAAGCGGTTTGACTACACCATTCCGGGCACGCAGGTGTGCCACCGGGTTGTCCCGGTGCACAAAATTGCGCCCACGCCGGAAACCTACCCCCGCCGATGGGCCAAAATC
Source organism: Oscillospiraceae bacterium (assembly GCA_045602885.1). Lineage (GTDB taxonomy): Bacteria > Bacillota > Clostridia > Oscillospirales > Oscillospiraceae > JAJPXI01. The sequence continues at coordinate 3,137 of JAZSCJ010000067.1, read as the reverse complement.
CAAAAGAATCCCCTGTGATTTTTACCAATTTGCACAAAAGAGTGTTGAAACCTTTGTGGAAACATGATATAATTGCCACAATTATGATCATTCAGATGCAGGAAACGCTCCTGTTTTCTCCGGGAGGGACAGTATGGGTACGGTAATCGTGGTCACATCAGGCAAAGGCGGAACCGGAAAGACCACGCTGACCGCTGCCATCTCCTCCTGTCTGGCCGCCATGGGCAATCGGGTGCTCTGCGTCGATATGGACGTTGGCCTGCGTAACCTTGACCTCTCGCTGGGTATGAGCGAACAGGTGGTCATGGACTTTACCGATGTGGCTCAGGGTCGCTGCTCGCTGGAGCGCGGCGCGGCCGCGCATCCGACCATCCCCAATCTCTCCCTGCTGACCGCCCCGGTGCGTCTGCCCTCCGGCGGCATCGACGCGGAGGATATGCAGGAATTTGTGGAAACGGTCAAGGCCGCCTACGACTACATTTTCATTGATTCCCCGGCTGGGATCAGCTCGGGCTTTCAACTGGCTGGATCCATCGCCGATCGGGCCATTGTGGTCTCCAACAGCGATCCCTCTGCCCTGCGTGACGCCCAACGGGCGGTGGGGGAACTGAGCAGCGCGCAGTCCACCATCCATCTGATCATGAACCGGGTGCAGCCCAAGCTGCTCAAGCAGCTGCACACCACCATTGATGACGCCATGGATACCGCCGGTCTCCCTCTGCTGGGCGTAGTGCCCGAGGATCCCCAGGTTTCGCTGGCGCTGGGTAACGGCCAACCTTTGGTGTTGGCCAGCCGAAAAGGCGCGGCGTTGGCCTGTCTCAACATTGCAAAGCGTATTCAGGGACAGCGTGTCCCCTTAATGAAGATTCGATAAATCCGGAGGAGGAAGCCTTGTTATGAATATCGCCCTGTTAAGTCATGACAACAAAAAAGAGTTGATGGTGCAGTTTTGCATCGCTTACTGCGGCATTCTGTCCAAGCACACGGTCTGTGCCACCAATACCACCGGCCGTCTGGTGGCCGAGGCCACCGGTCTGCCCGTCCATCTGTTCCTCTCCCATGCCCACGGCGGAAGTCAGCAGGTGGGCGCCCGCATCGCCTACAACGAAATCGATATGGTGCTGTTCTTCTCCGATCCCAAGTCCATGGATCTGGATCCCGACCTGCACTACATCACCCGTCTGTGCGACCAGTACAATGTCCCCTTCGCAACCAATGTTGCCACGGCGGAAATGCTGATCCACGGTCTGGCCCGGGGCGATCTGGATTGGCGTGAGATCGTCAACCCCAAGACGGCCCCCTTCGCAGTATAACTGCGCACCCCATTTGCATATTTGCGCCCCCGCGGCTTTTGACGCGGGGGTGCTTTTCTGAAAGGATCTGAACAGCATGGCTCAAATGAAACCCCGTACCCTCTCCGGCTTTATGGAACTTCTGCCCGCCCGACAGGTACAGATGGAGCGCATCATGGAACTGCTGCGCCGCACCTATTCCCTGTACGGCTTTACTCCGCTGGACACTCCGCTGATCGAGGCCAGCGAGGTGCTGCTGGCCAAGGGCGGCGGCGAAACCGAAAAGCAGATCTACCGCTTCACTAAGGGCGACACCGATCTGTCCCTGCGCTTTGATCTGACCGTGCCGCTGGCCAAGTACGTGGCGCTGCACTACGGCGAGCTGACCTTCCCCTTCCGCCGCTTCCAGATCGGCAAGGTCTACCGCGGCGAGCGCGCCCAGCGCGGCCGCTTCCGCGAGTTCTATCAGGCCGACATCGACATCATCGGCGACGGCAAGCTGGACATCACCAACGAAGCCGAGATCCCCTCCATCATCTACAAGGCCTTCTCCTCGCTGGGGCTCAAGCGGTTCCAGATCCGGGTCAACAACCGCAAAATTCTCAACGGCTTTTACTCCATGCTGGGGCTGACCGACAAGTCGGGCGACATCATGCGCACCGTGGACAAGCTGGACAAGATCGGTTCTGACAAGGTCAAGGCCCTGCTCATGGGCGAGGGCATCGAACTGACCGAGCAGCAGGCCGATGAGATTTTGAAGTTTATCGCCATCACCGGCAGCAATGCCCAGGTGCTTGACGCTCTGAACGGCTACCAGGGTCGGGACGAGATCTTCGATCTGGGTCTGTCCGAGCTGAACACCGTGGTCAAATACCTGGCCGCTTTCGGCGTGCCCCAGGAACACTTTGCCGTCGATCTGACCATCGCCCGTGGTCTGGACTACTACACCGGCACGGTCTACGAAACCACCATGCTGGACCATCCCGAGATCGGCTCCATCTGCTCCGGCGGCCGTTATGATAACTTAGCGGAATATTATACCGATAAACAACTCCCCGGAGTCGGAATTTCCATTGGTTTGACCCGTCTGTTCTTCGTGCTGGAGGACCAGGGGCTGCTCAACGATGATCTGCTGACCGCCCCGGCCGATGTGCTGGTGCTGCCCATGACGGAAGATCTGTCGGCTGCCATCGCCGCCGCCACCGCCCTGCGTGAGCACGGTATCCGCACCCAGATCCACACCGAGCAGAAGAAGTTCAAGCAAAAGCTATCCTACGCCGACAAGCTGGGCATCCCCTACGCCGTTTTGCTGGGCGAGGACGAGATCGCCCAGAACAAGGTTGCGCTGAAGGATCTGACCACCGGCGAGCAAACCCTGCTGTCCATCGAGCAGGCCGCCGCACAGGTGGCCGCCGGCCTTACGGAAAAGAACGTCGGCGCACCCATTCGGGGTTAATTCCAATACCGTCCGCTATATTTACGCCAGATAATACAAATCGGAGTTGATTTTCATGACTATGAACACCGCTTACCGTACCCACTCCTGCAACGAGCTGCGCATGGAACACGTGGGTCAGACGGTCACCTTGGCCGGTTTCATCGAGAATGTCCGCGAAGTCGGCCAGAACTTTGCCTTTGTCATCCTGCGTGATTTCTACGGCACCACCCAGGTGGTAGTGGAAACCGAAGAGATGTGGAAACTCTTCAAGGAACTCAACAAGGAATCCACCGTGGCCGTCACCGGCACGGTGCGTGAGCGCGACAGCAAGAATCCCAAGCTGCCCACCGGCGACATTGAGCTGGTGCCCCAGAAGGTGGAGGTGCTGGGCCGTTGCCGCCACAACG
>JAZSCJ010000066.1:0-5286 GCA_045602885.1 Oscillospiraceae bacterium | reverse complement strand
TGGCTCACAGAACGACATGGCTACGCTCCGACTTTGGTGGGTGAAGAGGCTCCCGAGCAGTTTGTGGAAATGACCGGTCATCTGCCCGATGCCATCGTGGCCTGCGTGGGCGGCGGCTCCAACGCGGCCGGCTTCTTCTCCGGCTTCCTGAAGTCGGAGGCCAAGCGGTCTTAGGAAGACAATTGATAGATTCAACTCCTTGGCTCACAGAACGACATGGCTACGATCCGACTTACATCAAGAAGCAGGCTCCCAACGTGGCCCGTATGAAGATCCTGGGCGCCAACGTTGTGGAAGTCACCCACGGTCTGGCTACTCTGAAGGAGGCCGTTGACGATGCCTTCGAGGCCTACGCCAAGGACTACAAGAACAGCATGTACTGCATCGGCTCTGTGGTTGGACCCCATCCCTTTCCCCTGATCGTGCGTGATTTCCAGCACGTGGTGGGTGAGGAGTCCCGTGAGCAGTTTATCAAGATGACCGGCGAGCTGCCCGATGCCATCGTGGCCTGCGTGGGCGGCGGCTCCAACGCTGCCGGTTTCTTCTCCGGCTTTTTGAATGATCCCGTGGACATCTACGGCGTGGAGCCTCTGGGTCGTGGCACCAAGCTGGGCGATCACGCTGCCAGTCTGCAGTACGGCACCGAGGGAGTCATGCATGGATTTAACTCTATCATGCTCAAGGATGAAAACGGCGAACCCGCCCCGGTCTACTCCGTTGCCAGCGGTCTGGACTACCCTTCTTCCGGCCCCGAGCATGCTTTCCTGCGTGACGCCGGCCGCGTGAAGTACGATGTGGTCAACGACGACGATACCATCGACGCTTTCTTTGAACTGTCCAGAATGGAGGGTATCATTCCTGCTATCGAAAGCGCCCACGCCGTGGCCTATGCCGTCAAGCTGGCCAAGCAGATGGGCACCGGTTCCATTCTGATCAATCTGTCCGGCCGTGGCGATAAGGACATGGACTACATCATTGAAAATTACGGCATTCGCTGATGAAACCATCGGTGGGCGCAGATTCCCAACGGGAGCTGCGCTCACCGATTTTGTTTGTGGAAAGTAGGGGGGATCGGCGGTGGAAAATCTTGAAAAACCGGCTTTGATGTGGTAAAATAAAACACTATATTATCTGCGTGCGCCCGTCGGTCGTGTGGGCGTGTGGAGCGGCCAAGCGTGCAAGCAGGCCCGAAAACCTGAGAAAGAGGTAGCTTATGTACCTGAAAGCGTTGGAGATCCAGGGATTTAAGTCCTTCCCCGACAAAACGGTGTTGAGCTTTGGTGAGGACATTACCGCCATTGTAGGTCCCAATGGGTCGGGAAAATCCAATATTTCGGATGCCATCCGATGGGTCATGGGAGAGCAGTCCACCCGTGCGCTGCGCGGCGCCAAGATGGAGGACGTTATCTTCGATGGCACCCAAAAACGAAAGGGCCTGGGCTTTGCCGAGGTCTCTTTGGTCATTGACAACACCGAGCACCTGTTTGATCTGGATGACAGCGAGGTTATGGTTACCCCCCGTTATTAACGTTCGGACGAAAACGAATATTATATCAACCGCCGCAGTGTGCGCTTGAAGGACATCAACGAACTGTTTATGGACACCGGTCTGGGTCGTGAGGGTTACTCCATCATCGGACAGGGTAAGATCGACGAGATCCTGTCGGTCAAATCGGCCGATCGGCGTGAGGTCTTTGAAGAGGCCGCCGGTATTTCCCGCTTCCGCCACCGCAAGGAGGAAGCCGAGCGCAAGCTGGCCCGCACCGACGAGAATCTGGTGCGCATCAACGACAAGATCGACGAGCTGGAGTTGCAGGTGGAGCCCCTGCGCGTGCAGTCGGAAAAGGCCCGCAAGTTTTTGATCTTCCGGGACGAACTGCGTACGCTGGAAGTGTCGGTGTGGATGGAGCAGCTGGAAAAGCTGCGCACCACCTCCATCAAAGTCATGACCGATTACGAAAACGCCGTGCGCAAGAAAGAGGACGCGCAAACGCAGGTGGAGCGCCTGTATGCCGCCGCCGAAGCCTATGCCGAGCAGATGCACGGCAAGGATGTGGCCGTCGATGCCATCCGCTTTGAGATCTCCCGTCTGGAGGCTGACGCCAACGAGTGCGAAAATGCCATCAACCTGATCAAAAATAACATCCAGAACAATCTGGAAAATGCCGACCGCATCCGCCGCGAGCTGGAGGCCCAGGAGGGGCGCGCCGGCTCCATGGCCGCGCAGATCACCGAGCGCCGGGAGCGCTTGGACGGTATCGCCGCCGAGATGGAGGGCATCCGCGGCGAACTCAACGCCAAGGCCGCCGCATCGGAGGAACTGGGCAAAAACGCCGGTATGCTGGCCGATGAGCTGGAACATCTGCGCCGCAAAGCCGATTTGGAAAACGCATCGGCCGCGGAAGCCCGGGCGCTGTTGTCGGCACTGGCGGCCGCCGCGCAGGAGCTGATGGACCGTGATCAGGCGGTTAGCCAGGAATTGATCGCCCTGGAAGACCGTCTGAACGAGGCCACCGAAAGCGCCAAGACGGTGGCCAGAGAACTGGAGAACGCCCGGGACGAGCGCGATGGACTGAGCAATATTATCTCGGGTTACGAAATGCGCCTGGAGGGTCGTAAGAAAAAGGCGGCTGACGCCGAGCAAAAGCAGATCAATCTCAAGATGCAGGAGAACAATTTGAACTCCCGCATCCATATGCTTGCGGAAATGGAAAAGGTGTACGAGGGCTATACCAAGGCCGTTAAGGTGGTCATGTCGGATGCCGAGCGGGGCACGCTCCACGGCGTGCACGGCCCGGTGGCCAGCCTGCTGCACGTGCCCGACCAGTATGCCGTGGCCATTGAGATCGCCTTGGGTGGTGCCATGCAGCATATTGTGGTGGACAACGAAGACAACGGTAAGGCCGCCATTCAGTACCTCAAGCGTCGGGATGCCGGCCGTGCTACCTTCCTGCCCCTGTCGGCCATCCGCCGCTCCGAGTTCCGGGACGGCAAGGTGGTAGAGGAGCAGGGCATCGTAGGACTGGGCAATGAGCTGATCCAGTTCGACACCAAATACGAAACGGTGTTCTCCAATCTGTTGGGTCGTGTGGTCATTGCCGAAAATCTGGACGTGGCCATTGCCACAGCACGCAAATACGGCCATCGCTTCAAGCTGGTCACGCTGGATGGTCAGGTGCTCAACCCCGGCGGCTCCATGACGGGCGGTTCCACCAGCCGCAGCGCGGGTATTTTGTCCCGTGCCAACGAGCTGGAGCGCCTGCATCAGCAGATGGCCACCCTGGGCGAAGACCTTAAGGCGGCCAACCATGTACTGGAAGAGGCCCGCCGGGAACTGACGGCGGCCAACTACGAGCTGGACGCGGCACAGGCCCAGCGCCGTGAGCATGAGGACGCGGTGCTGATGCTGGAAGAGCGCTCCACCGGCGCGCGTCAGCAGGTGCAGCAGCTGCAGCAGCAGCAGGAGGCGCTCAAGGGCGAGCTGGAGCAGATCCGCACCCGTGCCCGCCGTACCGAGGAGGATACCACCCAGGCCAAGAACCGCATCACCGAGCTGGAAGGTGCCGCCGCTGCGCTGCGTGCCGAGGCTGAGGGCAAGGCACAGGGTCAGAGTGATCTGCAGGAAAAGATGACTGCCATCGGCAGCGAGATCGCCGCTGCATCGGCGCGCCTTGCTGCGCTGGAGGGTGAAAAGGCGGCTTCCCAGCAGGCCATGGCCGAATTGGAAAGCCTGCGCCGTGATCTGGAGGGCGACCGGGAAGAGCGTTCCGGCATGATGGCCAAGTTCCAGGCCGACAACCGGACGCTGGAAGCCGAGATTCTGGAAAAGCAGACCGCGCTGCAGGCGTTGCGTGCCCAGAATCAGGAGAAAAATGACACCATCCGCCGTCTGAACGAGGAAAAGATGGCGTTGGAGGCCGAACGTGTCAAGGCCGACAAGGACAGCCGTGATAAAAACGCCGAGCTGCTTGCCATGGAGCGCGAGGTTTCGGTGCTGGAGCAGAAAAAGCTCTCGGCCGCCATGGAAGAAAAGCAGATTCTGGACAAGCTGTGGGAAAACTATGAGTTGTCCCACGAGGCGGCCCGCCAGCAGCGGGTAGAGCTGGAGAACGTGCGCGAGGCACAGCGGCGTATCAACGAGCTCAAGCGTTCCATCTCGGGATTGGGCAACATCAATCTGGATTCCATTGAGGAATACCAGCGTGTGAACGAGCGGTACACCTACCTGACCGAGCAGCGCAACGACGTGGAAAAATCCAAGGTCGATCTGGAGGGCATCATTGCCAAGATCACCGAGGAGATGCGCGTCATCTTTGCCGAGCAGTTCCAGGCCATCAAGGAGTCCTTCTCTCAGACCTTCCTGGAGTTGTTTGGCGGCGGTAAGGCGACCGTGGAGCTGGACGACCCGGACGACATTCTCAACTGCGGCATCGAGATCAAGGCCCAACCGCCCGGCAAGGCACTCAAGACCATCTCGCTGCTGTCGGGTGGTGAGCGTGCCTTTGTGGCCATTGCCCTGTATTTCGCCATTTTGAAGGTGCGCCCCACGCCCTTCTGCGTCATGGACGAAATCGAGGCTGCGCTGGACGACGCCAACGTGGTGCGTTTTGCAAGCTATATGCGCCAGATGGCCGACAAGACCCAGTTTATCGTCATTACCCACCGCCGCGGCACCATGGAAGAGGCCGACGTGCTCTACGGTGTCACCATGCAGGAGCAGGGCGTCAGCCGCATGTTGACCATCAACCTGAATGACGTGGAGCGGGAGTTGAACATCAAGTAACGTTACATTCTTAGGAGTTTTTCAATGGGATTTTTTGACCGAATCAAGAAAATCGGCATTTTCAACGGCTTTTCCGAGCTGACCGATGATTTTTACGATGAGCTGGAAGAGGCTTTGATCCTGGCTGACGCCGGTATGGATACCGCGCTGGAAGCGGTGGAGCAGCTGCGCCGCCGGGTAAAGGAAGAAAAAATCAAGGACATGGAAAGCGCCCGTGCCTGTATGCGCACGGTGCTGACCGAGATGCTCCATGTGGGCGATACTGCACTGGACTTGTCCACCAAGCCCTCTGTGGTGCTGTTCATCGGCGTCAACGGTGTGGGCAAGACCACCACCATCGGCAAGATGGCCGCCAACTTCAAGGCCCAGGGCAAAAAGGTGATCCTCGGCCCCGCCGATACCTTCCGCGACGCCGCCATCGAGCAGTTGGGGGTGTGGGCGGACCGCGCCGGGGTGGACATCGTCAAGCACGGGCAGGGCGCCGACCCCGCCGCCGTGGTGTT
>JAZSCJ010000065.1:0-4336 GCA_045602885.1 Oscillospiraceae bacterium | reverse complement strand
AAAAAAGAACCCCCCCGTTATCCCATGGGGATAGCGGGAGGTTTTGTTTGGAATCGATTACTTCTTGGCCAGAGTGTTCTTGCCGAAGTAGTCCTTGGTGATCTTGGCGATCACGCCGGACAGCAGCAGCAGGGCGATCAGGTTGGGAATGGCCATCAGACCGTTGAGGGTGTCGGAGATGTCCCACATCAGAGTGCCCGAACCGGTAGCGCCCACAACGCAGACCAGAATGAAGATGACCTTGTAGATCAGATTGACGATCTTGTTGTCCTTGGAGATGTAGCCCCAGCAGCGCTCGCCGTAGTAGCTCCAGCTCAGAATGGTGGACAGAGCGAAGAAGACCAGGCTGATCTGAATGATGGTGCCGCCAACGGTGCCGGGCAGAATGGTGTTGAAGGCGGCAACGGCGGCCGCGCCTTTGGATGCAAAGGCATCCAGACCGCCGGCGGGGTTCAGAACGCCGGACAGGATGACGGCCAGAGCGGTGATGGTGCAGATGATGATGGTGTCAAAGAAGACCTCGAACACGCCCCAGATGGCCTGCTCGGCGGGCTCTTCGGTGGAGGAAGCGGCGTGAGCGATGGGAGCCGAGCCCAGGCCGGCCTCGTTGGAGAAGACGCCGCGGGCGAAGCCCTGACGCATGGCCTGCATGATGACGTAGCCGAAGATACCGCCGCCCACAGCCTCAAAGCTGAACGCGCCCTTGAAGATGGCGCCGAAAGCAGCGGGCAGCTGGGGAAGGCTCATGAGGATCAGAACCAGACCGGCCAGAATGTAGAAGATGGCCATGAAAGGAACGATGTAAGAGGTGACCTGGCCGATGCGCTTGACACCGCCCAGAACCACGATGGCCACCACGACGGCCAGTGCGATGCCGGTAATCAGGGGATTTACGTTGAACAGACCCTTCATGGCGCCAGCGATCTCGCTGGACTGAGCGATGTTGCCGATACCGAAGGAGGCCAGACCGCCCAGAATGGCGAAGATCACGGCCAGCCACTTCCAGTTCTTGCCCAGACCCTTTTCAATGTAGTACATGGGGCCGCTCTTGTGCACGCCCTTTTCATCGGTGGTGCGGAACTTCATGGCCAGCGCGATCTCGGCGTACTTGGTGCACATGCCGAAGAAGGCGGAAACCCACATCCAGAACACAGCGCCGGGACCGCCCACGAAGATAGCGCCGGTGACGCCGGCGATGTTGCCGGTACCTACCGTGCCGGCCAGAGCGGTAGTCACGGCCTGGAAGGGCGACAGGTTGTTGCCGTGGTCCTTATTGCCCTTCTTGAACAGGGAGCCCACGGTGTGCTTCATGATGTAGCCGAACTTACGCACCTGGATGCAGCCGGTACGCACCGTCAGGAAGATGCCGGTGCCCACCAGAAGCACCAGCATAATGGGGCCCCAGGCGAAGCTGTTCACAGCGCTGTTGATCGCTGTGACCTTTGCGAGAAATTGATCCATAAAAACTCTCCTTCTTTCATTCTCCTCGGAAAAAATAAAAGGAGCGAACCATGGTTCGCTCCCATCAGACGCAGGCCTGAGTACAGCAACGGGCTGCACCGGTCTCTGTCCTTTTGCCTGAGAGATTCACACCATAGTGTTTGCACCTTCGGCACCCGCGTCACGCACGGGATTCTCCAGAGTGCTGTCCGTGCGCAGTTTCGCAACGGATTCTGCGCACATCACCAGCTTGAGAATTAAATTGTATGAGGATTATACGGTATAACGCTTTAAATTGCAAGGGTGAAATTGACATTCCGTCAATTCACACCAAAAAAGTGCGGTAGTATTCCTCGTTTTCCACGCGTCCGACGGCGGAAAGGCTGGCCTGGTCATAATCAAAGAGGGTTCGGGCCAGCGTCAGGATATCCTCCCGGGTGACGGCGTCGTAGGCGGCAATGATCTCGTCGGGCGACAGCACCCGGCCGGTCAGCATGGTGGAGCGGCCCAGGTGGCTCATACGGGACTGGGTGGATTCCAGACCCATCAACACGCTGGCTTTGGACTGCTCCCGTGCCCGGGACAGCTCCTGCTCGGTCACGCCCTCCTGCACCAGCGCATCCACCACGCGGCGGATGGACTGCAGCGCCTGATGCTCGGTCTCCCGGCCCAGTGCGGTATAAATGCCGAACAGACCGGTGTCCTCGTGACCGGCACCGTAGGAGTAGATGGAATAGCACAATCCCTGCTGTTCCCGCACCTGCTGCCACAGACGGGAGGACATACCGCCGCCCAGAATGAAGGACAGCAGCTGCAGGGTAAAACGTCGGTCATCCCCGTAGGGCAGACCGGGGAACGCCAGCGTAATGTGATTTTGCTCGGTGGCCTTTTTCTTACGGGTGAAGGCACTGTGGTAGGTGGCGCGCTTGGACTTGCCTTTGGGCGAAGGGGTCATGGCGGAAAAACGCGCCTTCAGATCGTCCACGACAGCAGGAGAAAAGCTGCCAGCTAACGTGACGATGGTGTTGTCGGGTCGGTAGTGGGCGTTGCGCCAGGCACGCAGGGTCTCCCCGGTCATGTTTTCCAGCGTGGAGGGCTTGCCCAGAATGGGCCGGGCCAGGGGGCTGCCTTTGTAGACGGCAGCGGCCAGACGCTCCGAGCACAGATCCTCCGGGTTGTCGGCGTACATGCCGATCTCCTCCAGAATGACGCCCCGTTCGGTGTCTACATCCTCCTGTCGGAAGGCCGAGTGGAAGAACATATCGCACAACACATCGGCGGCCTGCGGCAGATGGGTGTCCAGTGCCCGGACGTAAAAGCAGGTGTTTTCCTTGGTGGTATAGGCGTGGACCTGTCCGCCGATGGCGTCCATTTCCTGGGCAATGTCGGCAGCCGAGCGGTGTTCGGTGCCCTTAAAGACCATGTGCTCGATGTAGTGGGCCGCGCCGTTTTCGCTGTTGGTTTCATGGCGGGAGCCGGCCCCCACCCAGATGCCCAGCGAAGCCGAGCGCATACCGGGCATATCTTCGGTCAGGATGCGCACGCCGTTGTCCAGAGTGATCGATTCAACCAAATGATTCAGTCCTTTTTGAAGAGGGTATCCAGCGTTCGCTGGGCCAGTTGTCCGTCCGGCAGACAGGGCACCGGGCCGTCCTTGCGCTTTTGCGTGGTTTCGCAGCCCTTGCCGGCCAGAAGAATGACAGCCGGGCGTTGCGCCCCGGCGATGGCCTGCTGCACGGCAGTCGGGCGGTCGGCAATGACGGTATATTCCTTGTTATGCGCCGCGATGTAGCGCCCCACATCGGCGCAGATGTCCTGCACATCCTCCCCGGCCGGGTCGTCCTCGGTCAAAATGATGCGGTCGGCCAGCGCCCCGGCGGCGTGACCCATGCCCTCCCGGCGGTCCAATGCTTTGCCGCCCACACAGCCGAACAGGACAGTCAGCTGTCGCTGAGGGTATTCCATACGAATCGAGCGCAGGGCGGTTTCCAAACTCATGCCGTTGTGGGAGTAGTCCACGATGACGGCCACGCTGCCGTCGGGACTTTGGTACTGTTCCATGCGCCCGGGCACAAAGGCACGCAGCAGACCCTCGGCCACAAATTCTTCGGGGATGTGATAGCACTCGGCCACGGCCACGGCGGCCAGGGCGTTTTCCACATTGAACAGACCCGAGGTGGCGATGGCCAGCTCTCGCTCATACCGGGGCGTGCGCACCCGGAAGCAGATGCGTCCACCCTCCTTGCGTACCCGGTCGGCATACACCGTGGCGCCGGGATCGGTTTGAGAGAAGGTGATGACGCGCGCGCAGGTCGCGGCGGCCTGTGCCACCCGGTTGGCCTTGTCGCAGTCCAGATTGATGCAGGCACACTGTGCCTGCCGGAAGATCAGCAGCTTGGAGGCAAAATAGTCCTCCACATCGGGGTGCTCAATGGGAGAAATGTGATCCTCGCCGATGTTCAAAAAGACGGCGCAGGACAGCTCTACCCCAATGACGCGGCCGTATTTCAGCGCCTGACTGGATACCTCCATGGTCAGCCAGTCGGCTCCCACCGAGGCGGCGTTGCGCAGATGCCGCTGCAGATCCAGCGGCTCGGGGGTGGTCAACTTGGCCGGACGGCGCTCCACGCCGTCGTCGGTAACGATGGTGGACAGCAGGGCGCTTTCCCGATGGTTTTGGACGGCCAGAAAGCAGTCCACAATGGACTTGATGTAGTAGGCCGTAGTAGTCTTTCCCTTGGTGCCGGTCAGCCCGGTGACGCGCAGCGCGCCCGAAGGATGGTCGTAGGCCAGATCGGCCAGAAGCCCCATGGCGGTGCGGATGTCGCGCACCGGGATACAGGGAATGGGCGCCTGGGGATACACCGTTTCGCTGACATAGGCAAAGGCGCCCTTC
>JAZSCJ010000064.1:0-8235 GCA_045602885.1 Oscillospiraceae bacterium | reverse complement strand
CAGTTTGCCTCCGGCGTTCGCCGTTTCTGTGTAGGTCTCGCCAAGAAGGTACTTATAGCCAACAATATCGGTATGCTGTGGGATATATCCAATTCTCAGCTTCCCGCTGAAATGACTGTTCTCGGCGCATGGATGGGCATTGCGGCATTCTCTTTGCAGCTGTATTTCGACTTCTCTGCCTACAGCGATATGGCCATTGGCCTTGGACGCATGCTGGGCTTTGAGTTCCTTGAAAACTTCAACTATCCCTATATTTCCAAATCCGTTACCGAGTTCTGGCGCCGCTGGCACATGAGTCTGGGAACATGGTTCCGTGATTACCTGTACATTCCCCTTGGCGGCAACCGCTGCGCACGCGCAAAGCATATCCGTAACATCGCCATCGTGTGGCTGCTCACCGGTATGTGGCACGGTGCGGCCTGGACCTTCCTTGTGTGGGGCGCATGGTTTGGCCTGCTCTTGCTGGGGGAGAAGTACCTTTGGGGCAAATGGCTGGACAAGCTGCCCAAGCTGCTGGGGTGGGGCTTGACCATGCTGGCGGTGGTGCTCAGCTGGGTGTTCTTCCGCAGCGCGACCCTTTCCGATGCCGTTGCCTACATCGGCGCTATGTTCTCTTGGGGCGGGCATGCTCTGGTTTGCAGTGATGCGGTGTTTTATCTCGTTCAGTATGCGCCCTATTTGCTGCTGTGCTGCATCGGTGCGCTGCCGCTGAAAACCGGCATCGAGCGTGTCCTGCGCCGCACTGAGTCCAAGCTGTGTGCGGTGATTTTGGATTGGGGGCCCAAGCTGCTTGCGCTGGGGGTGCTTGCCATCTCCTATATGAAGCTGGTGACGGGCAGCTTCAATCCGTTTATCTACTTTCAGTTTTGAGAGGAGGCAGGACGTTTGTGAACAGAAAAAAGAAATCATCCCTGTTTGTCACTGCGTGCTTTCTCCTGTTTTTGTGCGGCATGATGGTTATGTCGGTGCTGCGTGAGAAAACGACATATTCTTACTATGAAAACCGCAACCTTGCCGCTGCGCCGGAAGTGACCAAAGAAGCGCTGTGCTCCGGCCGGTGGGGGACGGAAATGGAACAGTATCTTTCCGATCATGCCGCTCTGCGCAACACCTTGCTGAAGCTGGATACCAAGCTCAAAATGGACATTCTGCGCCAGCCGGTGGTTAACGATATTGTGGTGACCGACGATTGTCTTCTGCCCAAGCTGGAGCAGTGGCGGATGGATACCTCCACGATACCCGAGGATGTGGAGGTGCTGACGGAGAATCTGGTGAGTTTGAAGGATCTGACGCAGAGCTATGGCGCCACGTATTACTATGTGGCCGTTCCCTGCCAAGATGCCTTTTATGTCGATCAGTACCCGGAGTATATCGACAACCGTGCGCAATACTTTGAGGAAAGCACTGCGGCACTTGCAAAAAGCCTGTCCGAGGCGCAGGTCAATTTTATCGATACCGGACTGACATTTGCCCAATACGGTTGGGCAGAGGAACTGACCTCAAAGATCGACCACCATTACAGCATCCGGGGCGCTTATTTGACCTATCGTGATATCATGCGGCAGATCAATCAGGACACGGGGCTGGAGTTGGACGTTCTTGAGGAGGGCGAGTACACCCTGCAGGAGCTTCCCAACCCGTATCTTGGCTCGCGCCAGAGAAAGTTGCTCGGCTTGTGGCCCTGTGAGGAAAAGCTAAGTGTTTTGTGGCCCAATGAGCCGGTTGCCTTTACACGCATGGACAATGGCGTGGAGAGTATGCCGGTCACCTACGTTTTGCCGAGCGACCCCGGGGAAGAGGTGCTGTACAGCGTTTACATGGGCGGTGACATTGCCTTTACGCAGATCGACACCGGTCGAAGTGAACTGCCTGATATTCTGGTTTACGGCGACAGCTTTACCAACGCCGTAGAGTGTATGCTCTACACCGGGTTTGACACGATGTATTCTCTGGATATGCGCCATTATCGGGAAAAGACGCTGGGCGAGTTTATTGCCGAGTACCGGCCGGATATCGTAGTTTGCATCCGGGACTATGGAAGCCTTTTGGCGACTGTTGATAACGGACGTGGTGTTGACTAAATTATGTCGGCGTGCGAAAGAAAATGGTTGAAAAGGAGACGGAAATTATGAAAAAACGAGTGTTTGGACTGTTTTTGGCGGCCTTGATGGCGGTGCAGATCCTGGGGGTGTCGGCCAATGCATCCGGCAGATTTTCCGATTTGGCTGCCGACCATTGGGCGTATACCCAAATTATTCGAGCGGCGGATCTGGGGCTTGTGAATGGCTATACCGACGGGCGGTTTGGCCCTTCGGACACCTTTTCCAATGCCCAGTTTGCGGCCATCGTTTCCCGTGCGCTGTACCTGCAGGAACTGACGGCTTATCAAAACGCCAACCCCGGGCTTGAGTGGTGGGTCGGTAACGTTGAGGTAATGGCGCAGAAGGGGCTGCTGGCCGGAACCGAACTGGCACGAACCAAAGCCAGCACCGGGGCCTATACCTCGGTGGCCAACCAGCCGATCTCCCGGTATGACATGGCACAGATCATGAGCAACATCGCCAAGGACGGCGCATCCCAGACCGTGGATGCCGCAAAACTGGCGCAGGCCAAAGGGATGATCGCCGACTGGAGCACCATTCCGCAGCGGTATACCGAAGCGGTGTCCTTTTGCTATGCGGCAGGATTGATCAATGGTATTAATGGGGCGTTTTGCGGCGGACAAAACATGGATCGCGCACAGGGGTGTGTGGTCGTTTTGCGGCTGAAGGACTATCTGGACAACGTGGCTTCCTCGGGATCGACGAGTACGCAGGAATCGTCGCCCATTTCCCGTGTTACCAATACCTATACGGTTGCATCCGGCACCGTGAGCGCCGATGTGTTCACCGTAGATACCACCGACCCGCGGGTGAGGGTTCAGGTCGCCCTTGCCAACAATCGGCTGGGAACCACACAGGCTTTCTCGAACATTGTGGCCGCGTCCGATGCCGACTTGATCATCAACGCCAATTTCTTTAACATGGATACCAACAAATTCCCGGCCGGCCATGTGATGGCCGATGGGGTGTTTTTAAACGGCGTTTCCGGCTCCACCAGCTTTGGTTTTACCGAAGATGGCGGCATTACGGTGGGTCGCCCGGCGATGTTCTTTTACGTGGAAAGCGGAAGTACCATGTGGGCGTGCTATGAGCTGAACTCTCCGGCGCAGACGGCGTTTAATTCCGTGATGTACACCCCGGCCATGGGCGAGTGTGTGGAGTTTACGGGCTCCGGCCTGGCCACCACGGTATCCAACGGCACCATCACTGGGATACAGGAGGTATCTCCCGGTGTTACGGTGTCCATCCCCGGTAACGGTTATGTGATGTTTTTTGGCCCGGAGTACATGAGCACCGAGTGGTATCGAGCACCTAAGGTGGGCCAGAGGGTCACCTATACACCCCGACTGTTTAAGGAAACCGATGATTTCAATTTGAGCGGAGTTACGCAGATGGTTTCCGGCGGTCCGCGTCTGGTGGAAGACGGTGCCATTTGCACGACGCTGGAACCCGGATTCCAGGAGGCGCGCTTTACCACCATCTCCACCGGAAGAACGGCCATCGGAACGCTGCGTGACGGACGGCTTGTGGTGGTGTCCACAAGCAAAGCCACAATCCAGCAGATGCGTGAGCTGATGTATCAGCTTGGCTGTGTACAGGCGGTCAATCTGGACGGCGGCGCGTCCACGGCGCTGTCCTGGCAGGGAACCATCGTGCGCACGCCCGGCCGCGAGCTGACCACCACGCTGCACATTTTTGCTGACTGATCTGACCCAAGCGGCAGACCGCTTCTGCGTCGTATACCGGGCCAAAATCGGGTGTATGGGGCGCGAGAAGGGAGCCGGTGGGTAAAACTGCAAAAATGATACCGAAAATGTGTGTGTTTTTTTAGAAGAATTGGAACTGCTATAAAAGAGGATTTTATGGTACACTGGATAAGGACGCAGGTATGCGGCGGTGTTGCATACCCACGCCCTTGTCGCTGCCAAAGAAAGGATTCTCTCAGAAAAGAAGATTTGACTTGACTTTGGTACTATAGTATAGTTTATAATAAAGCGATAAGCATTTTTATCCACTTTCCCAAACATAGTAGATAATTCATAGGAGGAGTGAATCGACAGTGGAAAAAGTTTATACTAATTTGACCACCGGCGGCCCGATCTCGGTCTATGTTGAGGACGGGAAGATTACCCGTATCCGTCCTTTGCAGGTACCCGAGGAGGATTACCCCAAGGCCTGGACTGTGAAGGGCATGGATGGCAAGGTGTATTCCCCCCCCAAGGCCATGCGTCTGTCCCAGAACATTCTGGCCGAGCGTAACCGTATGTATTCCGAAGACCGCATCATGTACCCCATGAAGCGTGTGGACTGGGATCCCAACGGTGAGCGTAACCCCCAGAACCGCGGCAAGAGCGGCTATGAGCGCATTTCCTGGGATGAGGCTGCTACCATCATCGCCAACGAAATCGAGCGCGTTGCTCCTGCAAATGCAGACGGCACCCGTGACGGCCACGCCATCACCGCTATCACCGGCTCCCACCACAACTGGGGTATCGTCGGCTACAAGATGGCTCCCTTTGGCCGTTTCTTCGGCATGCTCAACTACACTCCCATTCTGGACAACCCCGACTCTTGGGAAGGCTGGATGTGGGGCGCACCCCATATGTGGGGCTTCTATTGGCGTTTGGGTCAGCCCGAGCAGATCGACCTGCTGCAGGACGCCATGGCCAACACCGACATGATCGTCTTCTGGTCCAACGACCCCGACTCCACCCACGGCATCTACTCCGGTCAGGAGTCCAACATCTGGCGTGTGTGGATGAAGGAGATGGGCAAGAAGTGCGTCTTCATTGACCCCTTCTACAACTACACCAACGCCGTCATGGACGGCAGCTGGTTCGGCCCCCGTCCCGGCACCGATACGGCTCTGGCTGCCGCTATCGCTTACACCTGGTTCGAGGACGATACTTATGACCACGATTTCGTGGCTCGCAAGACCATCGGCATCGATGAGTTCCGCGCCTACATCATGGGCGAGACCGACGGCGTGCCCAAGACTCCCGAGTGGGCCGGCGAGAAGTGCGGCATCCCCGCCCGTCGTATCCGCGCTCTGGCCAAGGAATGGGCCTCCAAGCGCGTGGCTCTGGCCGGCGGCGTGCGTGGCGGCGAAGGTTCCGCCTGCCGTGCCGCTTACGGTACTGAGGAAGCCCGTATGATCATCGCTCTGTCCGCTATGCAGGGCTTTGGTAAGCCCGGTGTTTCCATCTGGGGCACCACCATGGGCGCTCCCGCTGACTACACCTGGTTCCCCGGCTACGCTGAGCCCGAGTCCCAGATGGGTAAGTCCAGCGTTGCCAACAAGAAGCTGGCTCTGGGTGTCACCCACAAGCAGCGTCTGTACCGCCTGACCTTCCCCGAGGCTGTGATCACCGGTAAGGACAGCTTCATCGGCGATGGCTTCTGCGGTCAGAGCATTGCTCAGCAGTTCAACCATCACGAGTACCCCATCGAGGGCCGTGTCAAGCTCTTCTGGCGTTATGGCGGCAGCTTCTTCGGCACCATGACCGACACCAACAAGTGGGCCAGAATGTACCAGAACGATGGCCCCTACGCTCTGGAGTGCGTCATCAACCAGGACTGCTGGTTCAGCGGCGAGACCAAGTACGCTGACATCATCCTGCCCGCCTGTACCAACCTGGAGCGTAACGACCTGGGTGAGTGGTCCGTCGGCGGTGGCTACACCACCCACGCCCACATCGGTAACAACTGGCGTGTTATCGTCCGTGAGCAGAAGTGCGTTGAGCCTTACGGCGAGTCCAAGAGCGACTACGAGATCTTCACTCTGGTTGCTGAGAAGCTGGGCCTCAAGGAAGTGTTCACCGAGAACAAGACCGAGGACGACTGGGCCGAAGCTTACTGGAACCTGTCCGAGCTGTCCAAGCGCTGCAGCTGGGAAGAGTTCAACAAGAAGGGTTACTACATCGTTCCCGTGCCCGAGGATTACGAGGAGCATCCCGCATTCCGCTGGTACTACGAGGATCGTGACTGCGATACCCAGGACTACCTCAACCCCAACCTGAAGGTTGTCAACAACATGAACACCATGGAGCCCACTGAGAAGTCCAAGGAGCTGGGCAGCCTGTCCGGTAAGATCGAGTTTGCTTCCGAGAGCTTGAAGAAGTATTCTCCCGACGATACCGAGCGTCCCCCCGTTCCCCAGTACATTCCCAGCTGGGAGGGTCACGAGTCCGAGCTGTATGCGAAGTATCCGCTGCAGATCATCTCTCCCCACCCCCGCTTCAGCTTCCACACCCACTACGACAAGCACGCCAGCTGGCTGGATGAGATCTCGGTTCACCGCGTGATCAAGGACGGCTACGCCTGGTGGCCCGCCCGCATCCATCCCAAGGATGCTGCCGAGCGCGGCATCAAGAGCGGCGATCTGGTGGAGCTGTATAACGACCGCGCCAGCGTGGTCTGTATCGCAGACGTTACCTATCGTGTGCCCGTGGGCGTCATGCACTCCTACGGCTGCTCCGCCAAGTACGATCCCGTGGTGCCCGTTCCCGGCGCTACCGACCGCGGCGGTTGTATCAACCTGCTCACCAGCAGCCGGATGCTGTCCAAGAACGCTCCCGGCATGGCTCCCAACTCCTGCCTCATCGAGTGCCGGAAGTGGGAAGGCTGATTTTGACAGAAAGGATTGATAGACATGGCAAGATACGGATTTGTCATTGACGTTGACCGCTGCAACGGCTGTCACGCTTGCTTCCTTGCCTGCAAGGACGAATATACTGGCAATGATCATCTCCCCACTCAGAAGGCCACCACGGAAGGTGTCAACCTGATGCGTGTGAACGAGATCGAATACGGCAGCGAGAACAAGGTGAAGGTTGACTACCTGGTCATCCCCTGCCAGCACTGCCGCAACGCTGCTTGCGTTGCTTCTCGCCCCGACGCTTTCTACACCCGTGAGGACGGTCTGGTTATTCTGGACCCCGCCAAGGCTGCAGATAAGGAGCTGGTGCGCGCTTGCCCCTACGGCTGCGTGTCCTGGAACGAGAAGGCTGGCCTGGCTCAGAAGTGCAACGGCTGCGCCCACATGCTGGACGCCGGCGAGAAGTGCACCCGCTGCTCCGAAGTTTGCCCCAACCAGGCTCTCTTCTTCGGCGATCTGGACGATCCCAACAGCGAGATTTCCAAGTTCGCTGCCGAGCACAAGGATGAGCTGGAGACCTTCCGTCCCGAGCTGGGCACCAACCCCGGTGTCAGCTACATGTACCTGCCCAAGCCCTTCATCTGCGGCGAAGTCATCCGCGGTGACGACGGTCAGTGCCTCAAGGGCGCCAAGGTCGTCATCAAGTGCGAGTGCGGCACCGAGCATGTAGTCGAGACCGACTTCCTGGGCGACTTTGAGCTGCAGGGCCTGCCCCGCAACAAGGCCTTTACTGTGACGGTTTCCGCCGCAGGCTACAAGAGCGTCACCCTCGAGACCAGAACCAAGGCCGCCGTCAACCTGGGCGAGATCGTTCTGGAAAAAGCCTGATTTTAACCAATCATTTATGGTCCGTGGGCGAGGCTCGCCCACGGACCGGAAAACCGGAGTGAGATATTCAAAATGCATGATATTAGAGAAGTAGTTATTGTCGACGGCTGCCGTACAGCCGTCGGTGCCATGGGCGGCTCTCTGCGTGATGTGCCTGCCGAAACGCTGGCCGAGGTTTGTATCAAGGGCCTGCTGGACCGTACCGGCATCGATCCCGCTGAGGTAGGCGAGGTCATTCTCGGCCACTGCCGTCAGACCTCCGACAATCCTAATATTGCTCGCATCGCTGCCCTGCGCTGCGGTATTCCGGAGTCTGTCCCCGCCTATACCGTCATGCGTCAGTGTGCCAGCGGCCTGTGCGCCGTCAATAACGCCGTTATGTCCATCATGACCGGCGAGCATGACTGCGTCATCGCCGGCGGCGCTGAGAGCATGTCCAATGCGGTGTTCTATCTGCGCAACGCCCGTTACGGCGTGGGCACCGGTAACACCACCCTGGTGGACGCCCTGACTGAGGGCCAGTTCCGCAGCCAGCCCCAGGAGACCTACGGCAGCTTCAACATGGGCATGACCGCCGAGAATGTTGCCGAGCAGATGAACATTTCCCGCGAGGATCAGGATGCGTTTGCTTATGAAAGCCAGGTTCGT
>JAZSCJ010000063.1:0-10970 GCA_045602885.1 Oscillospiraceae bacterium | reverse complement strand
CGCCCCCCAAGCCCGACGCAAACAAGTAAATCAACGCCCCACCCGCCCCCGCCCCGGGGGGAGCGTGGGCGGTTTTTTGTGGGTGGCAAAAAGATTGAAGAATATGCATGCTGTTTTGTAATGCTATGCGCCACAAGGGATTTGCATTAGGCGCAGAAACGATGTTTCCCGATGGTCTTGATCAGAGGACGGCTCCAGATCCACCCGGAGGTGGCTGTGCCGGGATTAAAGTAGTAGATGGCGCCGCCGCTGGGGTCGGAGCCGTTGAGCGCCTCCTGCGCGGCCCGTACCGCCGACGGGGCGACCGGCTGGTTGATCTGCCCGTCCACCATGCAGGTGAAGGCTCCCGGCTGATAGACCACCCCGGCGATGGTGGACGGAAAGGAGGGGTGTTCCACCCGGTTGAGAATGACCGCCCCGACGGCCACCTGCCCGGCGTAGGGCTCGCCCCGTGCCTCGGCCGAGATGACCCGAGCCAGCAGATCCACCGAGGCGTTTTGCGCCGCTATGCCCGGCGAGGATGCCCCGGTATGGAATATGCCCAGCGCAGCCAGCGTGTTGCGCCCCACGATGCCGTCCACGGCCAGACCGTTGGAGCGCTGAAAATAGCGCACCGCTTTTTCGGTGGCACGGCCAAAGATGCCGTCCACAACGCCGTCGTAGTAGCCCCACCGCTTCAGCTTGTCCTGTATGACGCGCACCTGTTCTCCGCTGGAACCCACCCGGTAGGTGGCGGCCTGTGCGTTTTGAATCAGGAGGATCAGGGCAATGTTGACGGCAAATAAAATAGCCAGTGCGGCCAGCAGCCGCCGTGTTTGGGTTTTCATGTGCATCACTCCGAAGCATAGCATACGAAGAGTAAGGGCACGATATGCAGGAATAAAAACGGCAAAAAGGGGAAACAATGGAAGCAATAAACCGGGATGGGAGTGAGCGGCATGGTCAAAGGAGTGGCACGGCGGGTCATTGTGGTCAAGACCCCCGACCGCAGACTGTTTGAACAGGCGATTTTCATTGTCAAAGAGGACGCCTTTTCCAAACAGGGCGTGACGGCCGACCAGGTGCTGGCGGAAGCCCAGCGAGTGGCTGATGGCTATGTGCGGCGCACCACCGGTCTGCATCGGTATCTGCACCGTGTTCCGCCGCCGGTCTATGCCGTGGCCGGGGCGCTGGTCACGGCGGTGGTATGGGTGGTGACCACATTGATATAATAAAAAGCGGACAAGTCCGACCGGACTTGTCCGCTTGCTGTGTTGGGTTAAATGCTGTGCGCCACGGCGTAGGCCGAGCGCATGGCCTGCTGAATGGTGGCCGGGGTAGTGCAGTCGCCGATCATGTAGAAGCGGTCGGCGCAATCGAAGAAGGTCATGGCCTCTTCCGAACAGGGCTTCATGCCGGCCGAGATAACCACATGGTCGGCCGGGACAATGTGGGTGTTTCCCTCTGCATCCCGATACTCCACCCCTTCGGGCAGAATGGCCGTGACGGTGGCACCCAGTCTGTAGTGGAACAGTTCCAGAGATTCCCACGCCTGTTCAAAGGTGGCGCGATAGTGGATCAGCGTGGTGTCGGCTGCCAGCACATTTTGCTGCTCCAGCACGGTGACGTCATGTTCCTTGTGGGCCAGATTGATGTCCATCTCCACGCCGATCTCGCCGCCGCCGATGACCACCACATGGCGGCCCAGACCGCCGGGGTCCACCACCGACTGCTCGGCGGTGACCACATGGGGAAGGTCGATGCCCGGAATGGACGGAATGGACGGATGAGCGCCCATGGCGGCAATGACAATGTCAAAGCCCTCGGCCCGGATCATGTCGGGGGTGGCCTGAACGTTGCGGCGAATCTCAATGTCACGCTTGGTCACCTGGCGGATCAGATAGCTGCGCAGATGCTGCAACGGCCACTTGAAATCCACAAAGTCGGCGTGGCGAATGGCGCCGCCCAAGTCGCTGTTCTTTTCAAAGATGGTGACCTTGTGGCCACGGTCGCACAGGTACATGGCGCATTGCATACCGGCCGGGCCGCTGCCAATGATGGCCACACGCTGCGAAGGGCCGGGGGGCGTGGCCAGCGCGTCCAGATAATGCTCGATGCCGATGGTGGGGTTGACCGAACAGACCGAAACCAGAGGATCCCGTCGGCCGCGGCCGTGGCATTTGTTGCATCGGATGCAGGGGACCAGATCCTCCTGTCGTCCCTCCAGAGCCAGCTTGCCGTAGTCGGGGTTGGAGATCCAGGCTCGGGCGGCCGAGACCAGATCGGCCTGGCCATCGGCCACAATGCGGTCGCAGGTGTCAAAGTAGAAGTTGCCGCCGATGGTGGACACCAGCAGCTTGACACCCTGCTGCTTCATGTACTTGCCGTAATGGGCAAAGGGAGTCTCCTCCGGGCAGAACCCGGTGGGGTGGGCCGGGTCACGGTCGGGCGCACGCAGCTGAACGATGTCCAGACTGTCCTCCACCTGCTTCAAAAAGCGGGCGCACTCCTCCAGCGTATAGCCACCTTCGGGCTCCTCGGCCGAAATAACGGCCTCCAAAATGAAGTGCTCGCCCACGGCCTGACGAATGCGATCCAGAACCATCTGGGGGAAGCGGGCGCGGTTTTCAAAGCTGCCGCCGAACCGATCGGTGCGGTGGTTACACAAGGGAGAGAGCATCTTGGAGGGCAGATTTTCCCGATAGCACATATGGATGGAGGCCATATCAAAGCCCAGGCTTTGCAGCGTCTTGCATTGATGGGCATAGCTTCCGGCAATGCGCTCCAGCTCTTGCTCGGTGTATTCCTCCGGCGCGCGGTGGCCGTCGATCAGTGCGACCGAGCCGTCGGCCGGGTTGTAGATGGGGTAAGCGGCCATGACATCCAGATGGATGCTCATGGCGGCGATGGCACCGTGATAATGGATGACATCGGCCAGCTGCATCAGATAGTTCTGGCTGGCCGGGTCATACAGATCAAAGTCGGGCCAATGGGTGTAGTTGACATCCAGCGGCACCTTATGGTTGCGGCGGAAGGTATTGATGCCCTTACAGGTGACAATGCCCGCGCCACCCTTGGCCTTGTTGGCGTAGTGCATGATGACGCCTTGGGCAGGAAAGCTTTCCGGCCCCTGCAGGAAAAAGGGCAGGGAGTCGGCACATTCCATGCGGTTTTTCAGCACATGCCCACGGATCATCAAAGGGGAGAGAAGATGTGGATATTTGCAGCCCATGCAACGGCCTCCTTTAGCAATCAAATCACAGAAGAATCACGCCGGCGTCCTGGCAGGCACGCAGCGTTTCATCGTCCCAGGTGCTGACCTGTACCTCGCCGATGTGCGCCTTGCCCAACAGGAACATGGACAGTCGGGACTGGCCGATACCGCCGCCGATGGTCAAGGGAAGCTGACCGGCCAGCAGCATCTTGTGGAAGGACAGCTTCCGGCGATCGTCACAACCGGAAACGGTCAGCTGGCGATCCAGCGCCGCGGGATCCACGCGTATGCCCATGGAGGACAGCTCCACGGCGCGGTTCAACACCGAGCTCCACACCAGCAGATCGCCGTTCAAAGTCCAGTCGTCATAGTCGGGAGCGCGCTTGTCGTGGGGCTTGCCCGACTTCAGCGCGCCGCCGATGCCGATCAAAAAGGTGACAGGATGTTCCTTGACCCAGGCATCCTCACGCTCCTTATCGGAGCGGTCGGGCCAGAGGTCTTCCAGTTCCTGGGCGGTCACAAAGCTGACCTCACGCTCGATTTGGGGCAGCACGCAAAGCTGGGGGAAGACCGAACGCAGCGTGTCCTGGGTTTCCCGCATAGCGCCCACAATGGCGCTGACCGTGCTTTTGAGGTACTCCACCGTGCGGTCGCGGGGGGCGATGACCTTTTCCCAGTCCCACTGGTCCACATAGACTGAGTGGAGATTGTCGGGCAGCTCATCCCGGCGGATGGCGTTCATATCGGTGTACAGACCTTCCCCCACCGAGAACTGATAGCGGTGCAGGGCAAGGCGTTTCCACTTGGCCAGCGAGTGGACCACCTGCGCGTCCCGGTTGGCGGCAGGGATATCAAAGGCGACTGCCCGCTCCACGCCGCTCAGGTCATCGTTCAGACCGGTGGAAGCCTCCACAAACAGCGGAGCGGAAACACGGCGCAAATGAAGTGCGCCGCCCAGCGTATCTTCAAACAGGCGCTTGAGCAGGCCAATGGCTTTCTGGGTATCATACAGTCCCAGAATGGGCGCATAGCCTGTGGGAATTTTGGTCTTTTCCATCATGTTGCGGACGCTCCAATCTCAGTCAAGTGTTCGTGAACGTATATTATACGATATTCGGTGCGAAAAAGCAAGATGGCCGGAGAAGAAACAGAGGACAGCCCATCGCCGGGCTGGCCGCGGAACCGATCTTCTTTTAGCTGGAACGGGCAGACTTTTTGACATACATACGCCGGTCGGCCTCCTGCAGGGCATCGCTCATGGAAATGAACGATGTGTCGGTGTTGCGCGCCATGCCGTAGGCCACCGAAACAGGGAAGGGGAATTGACCGGAGTTGTTGATGTGCCGCAGCTGCAGTTCAAAGTCATACAGCATATTCTCGACAAAGTACACATTCCGGCCGGTGACGCAGACCACAAACTCGTCGCCGCCCCAACGGGCACAGAAGCGCTGGCTTCCGAATACGTCCTTCAGCACGTGAGCCACACATTGCAGATAGCGGTCGCCCATGTCATGGCCGTGTTTGTCGTTGGCTTCTTTCAAGCCGTTGCAGTCAAAGAACAACAGGGCGTAATTGGTTTCGCCGCTTTGCTCCATTTTGACCATCTGCTCTTGACAATAGGCACGGTTGGACAGGCCGGTCAGCACATCCACATAGGCAAGCCGACGCAGCACGGCACGGTCGGTCTCGGCGCTTCGCAGCTCCAGCAGCTGCATGATATAACTCAGAGCCAGGGTGCCGATCAGAACGACAATGGCCAGCGGAGTCAGAGAGAAATCGGGAGAGGACAGGGGGGAAACAACAAACTTGCTTACGTTGAGGCGAAGGATCTCCCAAATGAGGGTAAACAGGGCAAGTCCCGTGCCGTAAAGGATGACTCTGGTGGGGCGGTTGTTGTTACGTGCCCTGCGGAAGATGAAGAAAAAGAAGAAAACGATACACACCAGCATGGCCAACTGCAGGGGGAGCAGGAAAGCGGAATAATGGATGGTCGTGGTGTAGTTGAGAACGGTGGCCACAACAAAGCAGAGGGAGAAAAGAGCGGTGGCGCTGAGGGAGAAAACCCGCTGGAAGCGGGAAAACTTGGCCAGGCTATACATGTAAAGGCAGAAGGGGATGGGGATAAGCAGCAGACAAATATACTCGCCGTGGGCCGCCATGGGGATGCTGGGGGAGGTGGTGAAGAAAAAGCCACGGGAGGCCAGATACCAGAAAGGCACCAGCAGAGTAAACAGGCTGAGATAAATGCCCTGCATACGCAGCGCGGTTTTTCCGAACAAAAGCAGGAGGGCCAGTGCCAGAATGGAGAGCACGATGCAGGCGAACATGATGGGGATCATGGACTGATACTGTACGTAGAAATACTGCATGCTGTTCACTTGCGGAATGATCTGGGCGTTAACGATGCCCGAGCAGCCGTTGTTTTCGGTGGCCAGCAGCTCCAGCGTGATCTCGCCGCCCCACATATCATTACGCAGCGGAACAAGATGCAGGGTGTTGCCGATAAAGCGGCCCTGTTCGGCTGCATCCAGACCATAGGAATACACCAACTCGTCCCCATAAAGGACGGTCACGGTGGTGTGGTAAATATTCAGACAAAGGGCTGCGTTGTTGACCTTTTGCTCCAGGGGCAGGGGGAGGGTAGCCCGCACATGGTCGCCCCGGTTGGTGGCAGCAAACAGGTTGTTATGGTAGTATTCCAGTCGGCCATTGGCTCGGGTGATCTCTACTGTGATCTGGTCATCTACACATTGCCAGTTTTTCTGCTGGGTGCGCTGCATCAAAAAAGGCATGACCAGGAAGAAAAAAAAGACCACGAGCACCACCAGAATGATGCCTCTCCGTAGCAACCGCTTTTGCTGCGGAGACGAAATATTCAGATTCATAAAACAGTCTCCTTACAGTTCGGACAAAAGGTTGCTACAAATTCTATTCTACCACCTATATTTTTACCACAGATTGTCGAAAAAGGGAAGCCTTATACGGAAAAATTTTGTGGATATCGAAAGGTTTTGTGGTTTGGGCCCGGCTTGACGGAATACATATAACATGGTTAAATAGGGGCGGACGGCTGCGCGGAAAAGCGATGGGTTTTGCCGCATCATTTACAGAAAATTCACCCAAATGGCGCAAAAACGGCTATACTTGACATGATATCCTGATCATTTTGAGGTGATTGCATCATGGCACGAAGTGTTTTGATCATAGAAGACGACAGCAACATTGCCTCGCTGTTGGAGCTGTATCTGGAAAAGGAAGGCTTTGAAACGGCAGTGGCCGCCGACGGTGGCAAGGGCGTGGAGCTGTTTCGCGCCAACCATCCCGATCTTGTGCTGCTGGATCTGATGCTGCCCGTGATGGACGGCTGGTCGGTCTGCAAAAAGATTCGGGAAGAGGGCAACACGCCCATTATTATGCTCACAGCCAAGGGCGAAACCATGGATAAGGTCTCCGGCCTGGAAATGGGGGCGGACGGTTACATCGTCAAGCCCTTTGAGATGAAAGAGGTGCTGGCCCGGAACCATGCCGTCCTGCGCCGGTTTGGCGGCGAGGCCGAGGCCGGCGAGCGAAGCTGGCACTTTTGTAAGCTGTCCATCAATCTGGATTCCTATGAGCTGATCGTGGACGGCAACCGGGTGGACACGCCTCCCAAGGAGCTGGAGCTGCTGTATCACTTGGCGGCCTCGCCCAATCGGGTGTTTACCCGCAATCAGCTGCTGGACGAAGTGTGGGGTTTTGATTACTTTGGCGATTCCCGTACGGTGGACGTGCATATAAAGCGTCTGCGCGAAAAGCTGGAGGGGGTCAGCCAGGGCTGGTCGCTCAAGACGGTGTGGGGCGTGGGATACAAGTTTGAGGTCGCCGCGTTATGAAAAGCCTGTATCGCCGTCAACTGCTTTTGATGGTCAGCATCGTGCTGATTTCCTTTGCCCTGTTCGGCGGAGCGTTTGCCGGACTGTCGCTGCACTATACGCTGCGGGAAAAGCAGGAAACGCTGGAGCGCAACGCAGGATTCATCGCCGAGTTTACCGGCGCGTTTCTGGAACGTGGCGTCACCATTGAAAACGAGTATTTTCTCAGCTATGTTGCCACCATCGGAAGCATTTCCGACACCACCATCCTGTTGGTGGAAAACGACGGCCGGGTAGTCTATGCTTCTGCCCCGGCGCTGACCGGGCAGCGTGTGCCGGCCTCGATGCTGGAGCAGGTGCATCGACAGGGCCGCTACAATGGTCTGAGCGGCTTGGGCGATATTTTTCAAGAGGTACAGTATGTGTCGGGCGTTCCCATTACGGTGACTGCCCTAGGGATGCAGACCACCGCCGGCGTGGTCTTTGTCGCCGCGGAAACCGGAAATTTTATGGAGATGTGGCGGTCGATGGTATTGATTTTTATTTTTACCGCCATTGTCATTTTCTTTATTGCCATTATCGTCAGCTCGGTCACCTCTCTGCATCAGACCCGGCCGCTCAAGGAGATGGCGGCAGCCACCCGAAAGTTTGGCCACGGCGAGTTTGACGTGCGGGTCAATACCTACGGACGCCGGGACGAGATCGGGGCGCTGGCTCAGTCTTTCAATGCCATGGCCGAGTCGCTGGCCAAAAGTGAGGCACGGCGCAGCGAATTTGTGGCCAATGTGTCCCATGAGCTGAAAACGCCCATGACCACCATCGCCGGATTTGCCGACGGTATTTTGGACGGTACCATCCCACCCGAGCGGCAAACCGATGCGCTGCAGACCATTTCCGCCGAAACCCGGCGCCTGTCCCGGTTGGTGCGCCGCATGCTGGATGTTTCCCGCTTGCAGTCGCAGGAAACCGTGACGGCGCAGGAGCCGTTTGATATTTGCGAAACGGTGGTTCGGGTGCTGGTCAGCCTGGAACAGGGCATCAACGAAAAGCAACTGGATGTAAGCACCAATTTCCCCGAGGGGGCGCTCAAGGTTTGGGGCGACCCCGACGCCATTACGCAGGTAGCCTACAATCTGCTGGAAAATGCTATCAAGTTTTCCCGTCCGGGCGGCGTGCTCGCTCTGGAGATTACGGTGCGGGGCGGCAAGGTGGCGGTGTCGATCTCCAATGAGGGTGACACCATCCCGGCCGAGGAGCTGCCGCTGATTTTTGACCGATTCCACAAGACCGACCACTCCCGCAGCGTAGACCGTGACGGCGTGGGGCTGGGGCTGTATATTGCCAAAACCATTTTGAACAACCACAAAGAGAGCATCACGGTGTCCAGTCAGGACGGCGTGACGCAATTCACCTTTACTCTGACTAAGGTATAACGGGCACCTCGCGGCGGCCCGGGGGAGGGACGATACAGTTGGATTACTATCATTCGCCCGCAACGGGCACGGTGGCGGGGCAGTCGCCCCGGGGGGTGCTGCCCACCGGGCAGGGCCGTCCGTATCGGCGCAAGGGCGGCCTTGTGACGCTGATTTTCTTTTCGGTCGCCATTGTGCTGCTGACCGCTGCGCTTATTGTGCTCAAAACCGATCTGGGCCGCCGGTGGGATAGCTTTTATGAAGAAACATTCCCGGAATTCTTTGACGATTCGGAGTTCTTCTTTGACACGCCGGATGATTTTTACGAAGAGTTTGAATTTCCCTGGCCCATGTCGGAAGGCGGTGGGAAAATCGAGATACCCCGTGCGCCGCTAACGGCTGGACGAGAGATGTATCTGGCCGATCTGCCCGAGCAGAGCATGAGCTATCAAGCCATTTACGAAAAGGTTATCCCCTCCATCGTAAGCGTGCAGGCTTCCGGGGATGGTTTTGCAAGCCAGGGAACCGGCGTGATTTTGAGTGGAGATGGCTATGTGGTGACCAATCACCATGTTCTGGCCGGATGCGAGGAAGCCAGCGTGATCCTATGGGACGCAACGACTTACGATGCGCTGCTGGTGGGAAGTGACGTGGAAAGCGATCTGGCGGTGTTGAAGATCGAGGCCAGCAATCTGACTGCGGCGGAGTTTGGAAATTCCGATCAGCTTCGGGTGGGCGACGTTGCGCTGGCTATCGGCAATCCCTTGGGGGCAGAGCTGTTTGGCACGCTGACCGAAGGCATCATTTCGGCCATCAACCGAGATGTCAATGTGGAAGGCTACGCCATGAATCTGATCCAGACCACGGCGGCGCTCAATCCGGGCAACTCGGGCGGTGCGCTGGTCAATGAGGCCGGACAGGTGGTCGGCATCACCAACATGAAGATGATGTCGGACTATGAAACCATTGAAGGACTGGGCTTTGCCATTCCTACTGTCTGGGCCAAGCAGGTGGTGGACACCCTGCTGACCGAGGGCGTCATTTCCGGGCGGCCCACCATGGGCGTGCTGTGTCTTGCGCTGCGCGAAGGGGACGCTGAGCGGTACGGGCAGGACGAAGGCATTTACATTGAAAGCGTTGTGCCGGGCGGCCCTGCCGATCGGGCCGGGTTACTGCCCGGCGATGTGATCTTGACCGTCAACGGTCAACTGGTCACCACGCTGGATGAGCTGACTTGGCTTCGGCGTGCAGTCGGTGTGGGCGGCACCATGGAACTGACCGTCTGGCGGGAAGGCGAAACGCTGGAACTGACCTTGATTTTGGTCGAGCAGCATGAACTGAATTGATATAAAAAGAGAGCGGATGCTTATGCATCCGCTCTCTTTTATTGATTGATATTAGTCGGCGTCTTCAATCAGACCGTAGCCGCCGTCATCACGGCGGTAGACCACGGCAAAGTTGCCGTCGCTGTCCTCGTTCTTAAAGGCGAAGAAGGTGTGGCCCACCAGATTCATCTGGAGCACGGCCTCCTCGCAGGTCATGGGCTTGATGGGGAATTTCTTGGTGCGGATGATCTCGATCTCCTCGTCGGGCGTATCGGGAACAAAGGAGGAGATTTCACTCTCGTCCAGGGAACGGGAGAAGGCATCCTTGCGCAGACGCTTTTCCAGACGGGCCTTGTTCTTGCGCAGCTGGCGCTCGATGGAGGACACGGCTGCGTCGATGGATGCGTACATATCGGAAGTGCGCTCGGAAGCGCGGAAAATCAAGCTGCCGGAGCGAACAGTGACCTCAACTCGGTTGAGATCCTTTTCTACACTGAAGACGATGGAAGCATCTGCATCGGTGTCAAAATAGCGATCCAGTTTGCCGACCTTCTTTTCCGTATAGGCGTGTACGGATTTCGGCAGATTGATCTTCTTGTTAGTGAATGTAAACTTCATACGGGTCAACTCCTTTTTCTCTGGATGCGCTGGGGTGGTTTCTGACTATATCATAGCACATTCGCACAAGAAAGTCACCCCTTTTTGGAAAATTTTTATAAAAATATCACAGTCCGCGCAAGGCGGACTGTGATAAATCGGTTTTATAGAACGATTGTGGCGTGGCGGGTCACGTGGCAGCCCAGATTGACGGCGCAGGGCAGGCCGGCGATGTGGGTGGCGTGGGGCAGGATGCAGACCGAAAGGGCGGTCACGCGGCCGCCCAGACCCTGCGGCCCGATGCCCAGCGCGTTGATGCGTTGGAGCACCCGGCGCTCCATATCGGCGTAAAAGGGGTCGTCACTTTGTGCGTCCACCGGGCGCAGCAGGGCGCGCTTGGCCAGCAGGGCGGCCGTTTCCGAGGTGCCGCCCAGTCCCACGCCCACAATGACCGGCGGGCAGGGGTTGGAGCCGGCATCGGACACGCAGGAAACGATAAAATCTTCGATGTCCTGTGCCGTGGCCGAGGGGGTGAACATGTTGAGCCGGGTCATGTTTTCGCTGCCAAAGCCCTTGGGGGCCACCGTCAGCG
>JAZSCJ010000062.1:0-7169 GCA_045602885.1 Oscillospiraceae bacterium | reverse complement strand
AACGAGACCAAGGCTGCGATGAACAAGGCCAAGAAGTCCGAGCTGAAGACTGAGCTCAAGAAGTTTGACGCCGCGGTGGCGGAAGGCAACCGCAGCGAGGCCGATGTCGCATACAAGGTGGCTGTTAAGGCTGTGGACAAGGCCGTCGGTTACGGTCTGCTGCACAAGAACAACGCCGCTCGCAAGAAGAGCGCCATGACCATCAAGCTGAACAAGCTGGCCTAATCGCTGAATCAAACCAAAAAACTCCGCAACGGTTTTCGTTGCGGAGTTTTTATTTTTTCCATCATGTGGACTGGGTGGAAATGACCTTGATCCACTTGCCGCTGAGATAGCGGATCAGACAGAGCAGACCCTTGAGGGGGAACTGGATGCGGATGATGATGTAGACCAAAAGGGGGCTGGCACCCCACACCAGTCCGGCCAGCGCACCCACCGGAACCGAGAACAGCCAGACAAAGATGCTGTCGGCCACCAGCAAAAAGCGGGTATCGCCGCCGCCGCGCAGAACGCCCTTGGAGGTGGCGTAGGCGATGGCCTGAATGGGCAGCGAGAAGTAGTTGTACACCAGCATCTGATTGGCCAGAACCCGGGTGTCCTCGGCAATGTCATAGGCGGCCAGATAGGGGGCGCTGAGCAGCCAAAGGGGGATCACCAGAAGGGTGCCCAGCACAAAGGCCAGCAGGACGTAGGTGTTGGCCTCGCGCTTGGCGCGGGGGATGTCGCCGGCGCCGATGGTGTTTCCCACTACGATGGCCGAGGAAAAGCTCATGGCCGAGTTGAGAATGTCGATCAGATTGACCAGCGACAGAGAAATGGCTGAGGCGGCGCTGGCGGCGGCGCCCATGTGGCCCATGATGATGCCGGTCAAAGTCAGACTGATGCCCAGCAGAGCGTCGCTGATGAGTACGGGAAGGCCGTATTTGAAGTAGGGGCGCAGCAGATTGCCCACAGGCTGGAAAAAGTGCTTCAGCCGGAAGCCGATGCGGTCATCCTTGCAAACAAAGTAGCCGAACACAAAGACAAATTCAAACACACGGGCAATGACGGTGCCCACGGCGGCGCCCAGCAGTTCCAGCCGGGGCGCACCCAGTTTGCCGAAAATGAATACCCAGTTGAAGAACACGTTCAGCGCAAAAGCCCCGGCCGAGCCGATCAGCGGCACACGCACGTTGCCGGCGCTGCGCAGCAGATAGGTGGCGGTGGAGGACAGACCGGAGAGCAAAAAGGTCACGCCGATCCAACGCAGATAGGGCACACCGGCGGCGATGACGGGCATCTCATCGGTAAACAGGCGCAGGGGGATCTGGGGCGTGGCGATGGCGATAACCCCAAACAGGGCGCACAGCGCCAGCGCCAGACGCAGGGCGATGGCCGATACGCGGCGCATAGACTGGAACTCCTTGCGCCCCCAGAACTGCGAGGACAGCACCACTGCGCCGCTGCCCAGACCCATAATAATAAAGTTGAACAGGGTGTAAAACTGACTGCTGAAGGAAACCGCGGCAATGGAGGCCTCGCCAAAGCCGCCGATCATCAGATTGTCCATGAAGTTGACCCCGGTGGAAATGAGCTGCTGCAGGATGATGGGTGCCATCAAACGCAGCGTCCGGGTGTAAAAGGATCGCGTTTTGAACTCAAAGTACATAGCGGTAAGCCTCCGAAATAAAACCGACCGCAAAAAAGCGGTCGGAAACAATGACAACGGCTATCATTATAATACGGTAAATTTGTCCTGTCAAACCTGCAAAAGTGACGGTTTTTTCTTTGAAGCGGCCGCAAAACATGATACAATAAGGCAAATTCGCCGCACAATGGCAGGAAGGGAGGTCGACGCAATGAAGCGGATATGGGAGTGCCGCCCGGTTCGGTTTGTCCGGGAGCTGGTACAGCTGTATTTTTCGGCCCATGTGTCCCGGTCGGCCGCCGAGTTGGCCTATTTTCTGATCCTGTCCTTTTTTCCCATTCTGATCTGCGTCAACGCCTTTGTGGGCGCGCTGGATCTGGACATCCGCTCGGTGTTGGCCACGGTACAGGGTCTTTTGCCCGAGGGTGTGGCGGCCATCCTGGCCGATTACATTGGATATATTACGGAAAATCAGTCCATGGGTATGTTGGTGGCCGGTCTGATCGTCACGCTGATTTCCGCATCGGCCGCCGTGCGTGCCCTGATGAAGATCATGGACGATATCTACGGGCAAACAAACTATCCCGGCATATGGAGCATTGTGGTCAGCGTGGCCTTTTCGCTGCTGCTTCTGGCGACCATCTATCTGTCCGTTGCCGTGGTGTTGTCCGGAAACTGGTTTTTCCACCTGTTGGAGCGCCATTTCTCCCTTAGTGCCGTCGTGGGCGACTGGCAATGGCTGCGCTTTGTCCTTCTGTTTGCGCTGGTGCTGTTGTTTATCCTGCTGCTGTACCGGGTCAGCGCGCCCATCGGAAAGCCCCGTCCGCCGGTGCTGACCGGCGCGGTGCTGGCAGCCGTGGCATTGGCGGCGGCCTCGGGTCTGTTTTCCTGGTTCATCGGAATGTCCTCGCGCTATTCCCTGGTGTACGGGTCGCTGGCATCGGTGATCATTCTTCTGGTCTGGCTGTACCTGTGCGGAAATATTCTCATACTGGGCAATGTGTTCAATTGCGTCTGGTATCGCCATAAAAAGCAGCGCTATGACGCGCAGCATTCGGAATAACGGTTGTAACGGCCGCCCGGGTTTGGGCGGTCGTTTTTTGCTTCTGGCGGGAAATTGACCTTGCTGTTTGCGACAAAATGTGATAAAATAAACAAAACACAAGGAGGCGCTTCGGAAAACATTGTGCTCTTTGTACAAAGTGAACCGCGCGTCAACGCGCGTAAAAATGGGAGGTAATTTCATGGCAGCGTGTGAAAACTTGGCAAAATGTCCGTTTTATCAAGGTAGTATGCAAATGGATTCCGGCCTGGGCGCAATGTACAAAAAGAAGTTTTGTGAGGGCGACAAGATGCTTTGCGCCCGCTACAAGGTAGCCACCACTCTGGGCAAGGAGTTTGTGCCGGCCGACCTGTATCCCAACATGGATGCCCGCGCCGACGAGATCATCCGCAATAAGAGATAAGCTGCAAATCAAACCGCGGCCACCCTCCACCCGGAGGGCGGCCGCGGTTTTGTGGTAGACGCCTTGGTGTTTGCTGAACCGGGGGCTCCCAATCAAGACGGTCTGAAGGCCGGGATAAATGGAGCAAAAAACTGCCGCCCGATTGGGCGGCAGTTTTGATAAGCATATAAGCTTGGATCAGCGCTTGGTTAATTGGGGTACAAAATCACAATCACCTAATTTACACAAGATATTGTAGGAAACAGATTTCACATAATACAAAATATTGTGGTTGAATTAAAAGACCAAAAATGTAGCGGGTAAAATTCGGGTAATCCACCTCAAAAACACCCCGATTTTGCCCTTTTCACATTCTTGAACTCACTCTCAACTAGCCCAAAATCTGAACCAAAAATCAACTACCTATCTCGTCTAATCTATCTAATCCTTTAAACCGAAAGTCTTTGAATAAACCTAATATTTTTGCTTTAGCTACATCAGATTTATTTAAAAATCTATGCGCTTTTGTATTATACAAAGTAGCAATCTCAGCCGATTCTGTATCAAGGATTTCTATATTCTCAAAATCAGCAAGATCAGCATCTGAAAACTTATATATTGGCAAATATATATCAGAAATAAACTCTACATAAGCGCATCTTAATTTACCCATTTTCAAAATGCCCAAGGGTAAAAATGCGTAAACATTTAGCCACAAAGAACTACATAGAGCCACACAAACCAACAGGCCCGAACTGTATCTTATCAACAGCCCGAGCCTATCCTATACTCTATAAAGTCTATAAAATGCTTCAAAATGTACAGTTTTCAGCACTTTTTCAAATAAAAAAGAACCACCCCAAATCGGAGTGGTTCTTTAGAGAAACTATAGTAGAAATTATCGCTTGCTGAACTGGGGAGCGCGACGGGCTGCCTTGAGGCCGTACTTCTTACGCTCCTTCATACGAGGATCGCGGGTCAGGAAACCGGCGGCCTTCAGAGCGGGACGGTACTCGGGGTTGAGCTGCAGCAGGGCGCGGGCAATGCCGTGGCGCAGAGCGCCGGCCTGGCCGGACACGCCGCCGCCGGTAACGGTAGCAGCAATGTCAACCTTGCCCACAACGCCGGTGGTGTTCAGGGGCTGGCGGACGACCATCTTCAGGGTCTCCAGACCAAAGTAATCGTCGATGTCACGGCCGTTGATGGTGATAGCGCCGGTGCCGTTCTCGAACAGGTGGACGCGGGCGACGGAGGACTTCCGACGGCCGGTGCCGTAATGATAAGGCTTCTTGCTCTTGTACATGTTCGTGATCCTCCTTAATCCTGGGTCCAAGCTTCGGGCTTCTGGGCAGCGTGCTCATGCTCGCCGCCGCGATAGACCTTCAGACGGGGCAGGGAATCCTTGGTCAGGGTGTTGCGGGGCATCATGCCCTTGATTGCCAGCTGCATGGCCAGCTCGGGCTTGGTCTGCATCAGAGTGCGGTACTTGGTCTCCTTCAGACCACCCACCCAGCCGGAGTGGCGGCGGTAGAACTTCTGGTCCAGCTTCTTGCCGGTCAGAACGGCCTTCTCGGCGTTGAGGATAATGACGTAGTCGCCGCAGTCGGCGTGGGGAGTGTACTCGGGCTTGTGCTTGCCGCGCAGCAGAGTAGCGGCGGTGGCAGCGGTCTTGCCCAGGGGCTTGTCAGCGGCGTCCAGGATATACCACTTACGCACGATGTTGCCCTTGTTTGCCATAAAAGTGGACATGGTATTTCTCTCGCTTTCTATGTGAATTTGGTTTTTCAATGAGACATAGCCCGTCTTTACAAAGGCGAGCGAATTGTATTATAATGCTTGAGAAATCAAGTGTCAACCGATTTTTTGGATTTTTTAATTTTTGATATGCAAATCTTTCGTTTTCTTCGATTTGCTTGCAAAAGCTCTCGTTTTCTCATTTTCGATTTTTAAATTTTGAGGTGCGCATGAATCAGATTTTAAGTTACACCCGCCGCTGCGTGGAGGATTACGACATGATTCGGCCGGGCGATCACATTGCCGTTGGCGTATCGGGCGGCAAGGATTCGCTGGTACTGCTGGCTTCGCTGGCACGTCTGCGTGAATTTTATCCCGTCCCCTTCACCGTGGAGGCTATCACGCTGGATCTGGGTATTGCCGGCATGGACTTTACCCCGGTGGCCGAATGGTGCGCCGACATGGGCGTGCCCTTTACGCTGATCCCCACCGAGATCAATCACATTATATTTAATGTAAGAAAAGAGAAAAACCCCTGCTCCATGTGCGCCAAGATGCGCCGGGGTGCGCTGCACGGGGCGCTGCAGGAGCGGGGCATCAAAAAGATCGCGCTGGGCCACCACTATGACGATGCCATCGAGACCTTTTATATGTCGCTGTTTTATGAGGGGCGGCTGTCCTGCTTTCAGCCGGTGACCTATCTGGACCGCACCGACATTACCCAGATCCGCCCCCTGCTGTATTGCGGAGAGGGGCACATTCGCACCGTGGCCGAGCGGGAGCAGTTCCCGGTGGTGCACAACCCCTGTCCGGCCAACGGAGCCACCAAGCGGCAGGAGGTCAAGGAACTGATCGATACATTGTCCCAACGCTATCCCCGGCTGAAGGACTATACCTTTGGCGCCATGCAGCGCCTGCCCCTGCCCGAATGGGGAATTGTAAACAAGGAGTGATATGTATGGAAATGGATACGCTTTGTATTGCGTTGCGTGGCGTGTGCGCCTACCGTGGCCTACGGGAAGAGCCGGTAATGGAGCAGATGTCTGCCCTGCTGAGCGCCCTGTCCGCCGGAAAGGGGGAGCAGGCGCTGGAGCACTATACCCGGGTATTTTATCTGCTGCGGCAGGAGGGGTTTGCCGGATTGGGCGACTGGCTGGCCGACCGTCTGCGTTACAGCGAAGAGCCGTATGCGCTGCTGGCCGAGCAGGGCGGCAGCGATGCCGCGCTGGAGGGGGCGGCCCGTTGGGATGTGGAGTGCTTTGCGCAGCTGGCCAAGCTGGAGTGTGACAAGCTGATTGATGCCATGGGTGAGTTGCTGCCCGGGGAGTATCAGTCGGTGCTGACCACGCTGCCCCGATGGAGCGCCGGCGCGCCCTTTGATTTTGACGGCTTGACCCAGGGCTACCGCACCGGCGGCACGGGGATGTTTGCCCGCTACCGGGCCTTTGTGTGGCAGGATGGCGCGCTGACCCCCGTGGCCCGGCCCGACTGTCCGGCAGAGGAGGAACTGTTGGGCTACGAAAGCCAGCGAGCCACCGTGGTGGCCAACACCCGTGCCATGCTGGAGGGTCACGCCGTCAACAACATTCTGCTCTATGGCGACAGTGGAACCGGAAAATCGGCTACCGTCAAGTCGCTGTTGGCGGTGGAGGGCTTTGACGCGCTGCGTGTCGTCGAACTGCAAAAGGAGTCGCTGGGCGATATGCCTGCGCTGATCCGCGCTCTGGGTCAGCGGCGGCAGAAGTTTATTTTGTTCATTGACGATTTGGCTTTTGACCAGGATGACCGCACCTACTCGGTGCTCAAAACCGTGCTGGAGGGCGGTCTGGAGCGTCGCCCGGCCAATGTGGCCATTTACGCTACCTCCAACCGCCGCCATCTGGTGCGCCAGACTTTTTCCGACCGGGCAGGGGACGAGGTGGACGCGGCCGAGACCATTCAGGAAAAGACGGCGCTGGCCGACCGGTTCGGTGTGCGTGTGCTTTACTTGCCGCTGAACAAGGCGGACTATCTGGCCCTGGTGGACAAGCTGGCCGCACAGGCGGGCATCGAGATGGAGCGGGAGCAGCTGCACGCCCGGGCGGTGGACTGGGAAGTTCATCATGGCGGCCGCACCCCCCGAACGGCACAGCAGTTTGTAACCAGTTTGAAAGCATGAAAAAAGCACCGTGCGTGAATCACGCACGGTGCTTTTTGATGTACGATCAGAAGAATTTGCGGATGCCCTCGGAAGCCAGCGTCTCGTCGGCGCTGATGCTCACGGTGAACTTGATGCCGTTCTTCTCGGAGAAGGACTCAAGCCAGTCCAGGAAGGTCTCGGTTTCGTGGTTGCAGTCGCCGGGAACGATCTTGCACAGGCTGTC
>JAZSCJ010000061.1:0-19724 GCA_045602885.1 Oscillospiraceae bacterium | reverse complement strand
GAGCTGGTGCCCCAGAAGGTGGAGGTGCTGGGCCGTTGCCGCCACAACGAGCTGCCCTTCCAGATCAACCGCAGCCGGGAGGCCGACGAGTCCGCCCGTCTGAAGTACCGCTATCTGGATCTGCGCAACCCCGAGCTCAAGGATAACATCATTCTGCGCTCCAACGTGGTGGCCGCCCTGCGTCGCGCCATGAACGAGCAGGGCTTTATGGAGATCACCACCCCCATTCTGACCGCCTCCTCCCCCGAGGGTGCCCGTGACTATCTGGTGCCCAGCCGCAAGCATCCCGGCAAGTTCTACGCTCTGCCCCAGGCACCCCAGCAGTTCAAGCAGCTGCTCATGGCCTCCGGCTTCGACAAGTATTTCCAGATCGCCCCCTGCTTCCGTGACGAGGACGCCCGCGGCGATCGCTCCCCCGGCGAGTTCTACCAGCTGGACATGGAGATGGCCTTTGCCGGGCAGGAGGACGTCTTTGCCGTGCTGGAGCAGGTTCTGCCCCCTATCTTTGCCAAGTCCGGCAAGTACGACATCGCTTCCAATCCGCCCTTCACCCGCATCCCCTATCTGGAGTCCATGGAGAAGTACGGTTCCGACAAGCCCGACCTGCGCATCGACCTGACTGTGACCGACGCCACGCAGCTGCTGGGCGCCTGCGGCTTCCCTGCCTTTGAGGGTCAGACCGTCAAGGCCATCGTGGTCACCGGATTTGAGGGCACCCGCAAGCAAATCGACGCGCTGTGCGGCGAAGTGGAAGTCCAGTCGGGCAACAAGGCTTACTGGTTCCGCTACGATGAAAACGGCGAGATCGTGGGCGGCATTTCCAAGTTCGTTCAGCCCATCAAGGATCAGGTGGTTTCCGCCCTGGGTCTGGAAAAGGGCTGCTTTGTCGGTCTGACCGCCGGAGCCAAGCTGGCCGCGCAAAAGACCGCCGGCGTGCTGCGCAACAAGCTGGGCGCGTTCTGCCCCAACCACATGGATAAGGAGCGTTACGAGTTCTGCTGGATCGTGG
Organism: Oscillospiraceae bacterium; assembly: GCA_045602885.1. Taxonomy (GTDB): domain Bacteria; phylum Bacillota; class Clostridia; order Oscillospirales; family Oscillospiraceae; genus JAJPXI01. The sequence goes on along the minus strand of JAZSCJ010000061.1, from coordinate 18,715 downwards.
ACTTCCCCATGTACGAGATCGGCGAGGAATCCGGCGAGCTGGAGTTCTGCCACAATCCCTTCTCCATGCCCAACGGCGGCGCCGAGATTTTGAAGAAGGCGCAAGCCGGTGAAGTCGATCCCCTTTCCATCACCGCATGGCAGTACGATCTGGTGTGCAACGGCGTGGAGCTGTCCTCCGGCGCGGTACGTAACCACGACCCCGAAATCATGATCGAGGCCTTCAAGCTGGTGCGTCTGGGTGAAGAGGACGTCAAGGCCAAGTTCCCTGCCATGTACAACGCCTTTACCTACGGCGCGCCCCCCCATGCGGGTATCGCCCCCGGCGTGGACCGCATGGTCATGCTGCTGGCCGGTGAGGACTCCATCCGCGAGATCATCCCCTTCCCCATGAACAAGAATGCCCAGGATCTGATGGTGGGTGCTCCTTCCTTCGTAGACCCCAAGCAGTTGGATGAATTGAACATCGTCTGTACCAAGAAAGAAGAAGACGAGGAATAAGCAAAACAGCCTGTGGAATCAATCCACAGGCTGTTTTTTACTCTCATTTCCACCCGGCAGCACTTCAAACAGGCGGTGTTCCTTTTTCGGCGCGCCCCCGGCCGCCTTCCACCCGGCAACAAAGGCCAGCCGAATCAGCGAGTAGAGGTGGTCGGTCAGCTCGTCATAGTCCCGCCCCTCCAAAAAGGAAGAAAAGGCTTCTTCAAATTCGTTGGTATACAAGCATGTCCCTCCCTTTCTCATTTTACAATATGTTACACTATTTACCACGATAATTCAATATGTCATCCTAAAAGATAGTATCATTCAAAACAGGGGTGATACTATGAAACCTTTGAAAAAATCCATCAGCATTACGCTGGATGATCCAGTTTTAGAACAAATAAAGCATCTCGCGGATTTGGAAGATCGCTCCATATCCAGCTATATTAATTTAGTGCTGCGCCAGCATTTGGAGCAGAAAAAGAAGCCGGGCAAGGAATAACCTTGTCCGGCTTCTTCTTATTCGGCTTTGGGTGCGCCGCCCTCGGTTTTGGGCCTGGGCTTGCGGTGACGGTTGCGGCGGTGGGGATTGTTATTCTTGGCGGCATCGCCCGCGTCCTTCTTGACGGGCTGCTCTTTTTTCACCGGCTGCTCCTGCTTGGGCTTTTGGAGCTTGGGCTGTTTCTCCCCCTGCGCCTGCTGGGGCTTGGACGCGTTTCCGCCCCGGCCGCGATTGCGGCGGCGGCGGTTATTTCCGCCGCTCTTACCCTCTTCGGGCTTCTTTTCTTCGCCCTGCGGCTTGTCCTGTGCGGGGGTCAGAATTTCCTCCAGCGCAAGGGACAGACGGGAGCGTTCACCCAGACGGGGTACCGGCTCCTCCTTGGGGGCAACCTTACGCAGCTTGGCCAACTCCTCGGGGGGCGGAGCCACATAGCCCTCGGGCCGCTTCCCCTTGCCGCTGCGCACGACACAGATCTCTTCGGCGGAAAAGACCTTGGGGGGATCGTTGGAATCCTCCAGATTGACCTTGACCTGCTCACGCAGCAGGTTGACATGGGTCACGGTACCTACACCGTCGGGCGTCTCCACAAAGGAGTCCTGCTTGGGGCAGCGCTTGACCGCATCCTCATAGGCGTCCTGCTCGTATTTCAGACAGCACATCAGTCGACCGCAGGTGCCCGAAATCTTGGTGGGGTTGAGCGACAAGCTCTGGGTCTTGGCCATCTTGATGGAAACCGGCTGGAACTCGTCCAAAAACTGGGCACAGCAGAAGGGCTTGCCGCAAATGCCCAGACCGCCCAGCATCTTGGCCTCATCACGCACACCGATCTGCCGCAGCTCAATGCGCGCGTGCAGCGTAGCGGCCAGATCCTTAACCAGCGCCCGGAAATCCACACGGCCCTCGCTGGTAAAGAAGAACAGCACCTTGTTGCCCTCAAAACTGTATTCCACATCCACCAGCTTCATGTCCAGACCGTGCTCGGCGATCTTGTCCTGGCAAATCTGAAAGGCGCTTTTTTCCTTTTCCCGGTTCTGGCGCACGGTTTCGGTGTCCTTTTCGGTGGCGATGCGCACCAGCGTACGCAAGGGCTGCACCACGGCGGTGTCCTGCACCATGTGGTTGCCGTGGGTACATTCGCCGTACTCCACACCCCGGGCGGTGTCCAGAATGACGCCCTGTCCGGCCGTGACCGTCTGGCCCTGGGGATCGAAATAATATTGTTTGCCGCCGGGCTTGAACCGGACGGAAATGATCTCAGTCATGTTACGTTCCTCCGCTGTATATTACGACCCTGTGGCAAGCCAGCCCAACAGATGGCCCACCCCCACATGAAACGGCAGGGCAAGCCGAATCTGACGCAGCCGATCCATGCACGCAAGGGCACAGCCGGGCCGGGTCAGCAAGGCCGGACGCAGGGCATCTTCCACCACATCCAAAAAGGCCGACAGGGTATCTTTCTCCCATTTCTTCTTCTCCAGCGCCACGGTACATTCCACCAGCGCCAGTTCATCTTCACCCAGCAAAAGCTGCGCCAGTTGTCCGGCCATCTGATGCAGTTGCTCATCCAGTGGCTGGGCCTGCTCCTCCGACGCCGTCGTGAGAGAAATGCACTCACACCGGGACCGGATGGTGGATAACAACTGCTGGGGGTGTTCGGCCAACAGCAAAAACGCGGCGTAGGCCGGGCCGTCCTCCAGTACTTTGAGCAGGGCGTTTTGCGCCTCGTCCTTCATGGTCTGGGCGTGCTCGATGATAAACACCTTACGCTCGGCCTCGTTGGGACGAATGTACGCATCGCTGCGCAGTTGGCGCACCTGATCCACCAAAATGCTGCGCTTGTCCTCCAGAAGGGAAACACGGATGATATCGGGGTGAATGTCGCTCGCCGCCTTGCGGCAATGGCTGCACACACCGCAGGGGCGCTTGCCCTGCCCCGAACAAACGTAGGCAGCCGCCAGATGGCGAGCCAGGGCATCCCGGGCGCTTGGCACAGGGCCGCTGACAATGTATGCGTGGGACGGGTGGCTCAGCGCAGCGTCCAGTCGTTTCCGCTGGGCATCGCTGATGGGCAGATCGATCCAATCCAACATGGCTGCCTCCCTCCCGTGCTTTTTGGTCGCTCTTGGGCGAACACATTCATTATAACCTAAGTTGTACAAATATGCGAGATGTTTTTTTACGGCAAAAGGGTGAGTAACGGGAGCCTTAAAAAAACGGGGCGGAACGTCTGTCCCGCCCCGTTGGGGTTTGTTATTTCTCGTAGGCCACAACAGTACGGCGGTTGGGCTCGGTACCGGTGGAATAGGTGGTCACGCCGGGGTAATCCTGCAGCGCGGTGTGAATGACGTGGCGCTCATAGGCGTTCATGGGCTCCAGCGTCACATTGCGGCGATACTTGATGACCTTCTCAGCCACACGGTTGGCCAGACGAACCAGCGATTCCTCACGCTTGGCACGGTAGTGCTCGGCATCCACATGGATGCGCACACGGCGGGAGGAGCTGCGGTTGACCGAATAGCTGGTCAACTGCTGAATGGCGTCCAGCGTTTCGCCACGGCGACCGATGATGGCGCCCAGATTTTCGCCCTCCAGATTGACGCGGTAGATGCCTTCCTCGGCACGCTCCACCACGGGAGTGGCGTTGACATTCATGTGCTGCATCAGACCCACAAGGAACTGATGGATCTGCTCGGCCTTGGCGTCCCCGGAAACGGGAGCGGCAGAGGTCTCCACCTTGGTGGGAGCAGGGGTCTCCTGCTCTGCCACCGGCTGCGGCTGCACCGCAACGGGGGCAGGCTCCTGCATCGGCTCATCGGGCGCTTCGTAAGTCACACGCACCTTGGCCGGCGTGCTGCCAATGCCCAGAAAGCCGGACTTTGCACGGTCCAAAATCTCCACCGAAACATCGTCGCGGTCCAGACCCAGCTGTTCCAGCGCCTTGGCAATGGCTTCATCCTCATTGCGGCCGGTGGTTTCAATAAACTTCTGCATTTGGGTGTTTCTCCTTCCTGCCGTCATTCGCCGGACAGTTCATCCTCGGCTTCTTCCTCGAATTCTTCGTACGCTTCGGCTTCTTCGTATTCTTCCTCCGAAGCTTGCGCAACGGCAACCGGCTCAACTTCCGGGGCCTGCTCCACAGTGGGCTGCACCGTTTCTTCCACAGTCAGCTCCACCTCTGCCTCGGGCGCGGTTTCGGGTTGGCCACCCTTAGTCAGCAGAGCCTGCTCCACTGCTTCCTCATCGATGGGAGCGCCGGGATCCTGATAGACGGTCACGCCGCCAAATCGATCCGGGTCATAGGCGCGGCCACGGGCATAGGGACGCATACCCACACGACCGGCGTCGGTGGTGCGCTCTTTCTTCTTCTCGGGGTTGACAGCGGCCTTCTTCTTGCCCTTCTTGGCATCTTCCAAGGCCTGCGCGCGGCGCTCGGCAGCTTCACGCTTCTTGCGCTTCTCTTCTTCCTTTTCCAGACGCTCCTGCTCGGCACGCACGGCGGCGGCCTTCTCGTAGTCCTTCTTGAGCATCTTTCCGCTGATGACTTCCTGCACGATGGACAACACGTTGTTGATGATCCAGTACACGCACAGACCGGCGGGCATCACGAAGCCGATCCACAGGGACATCAGGGGCATGGTGTACATCATGGTCTTCATCTGGCTGCTCTGCTGGGCGGCCTTCTGGTTGCTCATGGCGTTGGTCTTCTGGGAAACCCAGGACATCAGATAGCCCAGAGCGGCCGAAATGATGGGCAGCAGGAACAGACCGATGTAGGCCCAGGTAAAGGAGCCGTACTTCCAGAACTGCCACTGGGGCACGGTGGCCAGATCCAGACCAAAGAAATCAAAGTTGATCAAAAACAGCTTGTCGCCCAGACCGGCGGCCACGCTGTTGGCCGCATCGGCGGCGATCTGAAGGTTGTCGGCCGTCATTTTGCCGGCCAGATAAAGCTCGTTGTAGCCCGAGGAAATATTGCCCTGGGTAACCGTAAAGTCCAGCGCCTTGGCAATGGCCTCGATGGCCTCGGTGGACTGGCCCATCATATAGAAGAAGGGACGGCGGATGATGGCGTACAGGGGCCACAGGATCAGCAGGGGGATAAAGGACCACAGACAGCCGCCCATGGGATTGATGTTCTCCTTGGCGTACAGCTTCTGGATCTCTTCGTTCATCTTTTCCCGGTTCTTGGCGTACTGGGTCTGGATCTGCTGCACTTTGCCCTGGATCATATTCATTTGGATCATGCTGCGCTTTCCCTTAATGGAGAAGGGGAAGAGGATCACCTTAACCACAACGGCAAACAGGATCAGGGCCAGACCGTAGCTGTCAAACAGGTTGTGAAACACCATCAACAGCCAGGAAAAGGGGGTCAGAATAATTTGACTAAATTCCATACGGAAACCTCCCGGATTTTCATGGTACGGGGTCGTACTCGAAGGATTTCTGCCGATGGAAAGGGTGGCACTTTAACAGCCGGCGCAACGCCAGCCAGCCTCCCTTCCACGCACCGTACTTCTCCACCGCCTGCAGGGCATATTCCGAGCAGGTGGGGATAAAACGGCAGGACGGTGGGGTCAGCGGAGAAATACCCTTGCGGTAAAAGGTAATCATCCAAAGCAACAGGCGCTTCATGATTGCTCTTCCTCCCGGCAAAGCAGACCCAGATTTCCGGCTGCTTTCAAAAAGGAACGCTCCAGCTCGTCAAAGCGGGCATACACCGCACGCACCCGGGCCACGGCTACAATGTCGTATCCGGGCAGAAATTGGTTTTCATGGATGCGGTAGATCTCACGCAGACGACGGCGCACACGATTGCGCACCACGGCATGCCCCAGCTTGGTGCCGGCCGTGATACCGAGACGACTGACCTTACCCCCATTTTTGCGTGCATAAAGAGCCAGGTGGGGGGTCACCTGGTTCTTTCCTTTTGCGTAAAGACGGCGGAATACATGATTATACTTGAGAGATACCGTAAATTTCATGTTTCCCTCCATGCAACGCAAGGGCGGGGGAATACTCCCTCCGCCCCTATGGGTTTAATTTGTTTTCGGTTTTACCGACTCAATCAATGGGTGAGACGGGCGCGGCCCTTCGCGCGGCGGCGAGCCAGAACCTTGCGGCCATTCTTGGTAGCCATGCGCTGACGGAAACCGTGAACCTTGGAACGATGACGCTTCTTGGGCTGATAGGTACGAACCATGCTTGTACACCTCCTGTGCGATCGTGGCGGCAAAACCGCCCCACAACAGCGAAAAGACGCTGCGGTTTTCGAAAAAATACGCCAAGACATACGGCGTAACTGGTATTATACTTCATTTGGAATTAAAATGTCAACTGAAAAATACGTACTTTTTTTCTTTTCTGTCTATGGTACAACATCTTGTGTCACGGCGTTTTTACACCACTATTTTTCACTCTGTTTCACGAAAAAGATTGTCATTCCGCCCCAAATAAACATTGCCTGAACCGTCTAAAATATGGTATAATACATTATTAAATAAATCTTATAAAAAGGAGGCTTTTGCCCCATGAATTCTACCACCGCCGTATGGACAAAAGTGCTCTCCCTTCTGGAAGAGGAAATGACCTCCACCACCATAAAAACCTGGTTCGACGACGTGCGGGCCGTGGCGCTGGAGGAAACCCGTTTTATTCTGTGTTCGCCCGATCCCCTTAACCGGGACGTCATTCGCCAGCGGTATCTCCCTGCCGTGCAGAAGGCGCTGCGGGAACTGTTTTCCACCGACTTTGAAGTGCTGGTGCTGGGCGAAGAGGAGCTGTCCGCGTTTGCACAGAATGATGGTGCCAACGATTTTCTTCCCGGCACCGAGGAATATACCTTTGACCGCTTCGTGGTGGGCAACTCCAACAAGTTTGCCCACGCTGCGGCCCGTCAGGCGGCCGATGCGCCGGGCAAGAGCTATAACCCCCTGTTTATCTACGGCGAGTCCGGTCTGGGTAAGACCCACCTGCTCTACGCCATTGCCCATACGGTCCACAAAAATCATCCCGATTACCGCATCGTTTACATCAAAGGCGACGCCTTTACCAACGAGTTGATCCAGGCCATCCGGGAAGGCCGCAATCAGGAATTTCGGGAAAAGTACCGGGGCGCCGATGTGTTCTTGATGGACGACGTGCAGTTTATCGCCGGACGTGACTCCACGCAGGAGGAAATGTTTCACACCTTCAACACCCTGTACGAGGCCAAAAAGCAGATCGTGTTCACCTCGGACCGTCCTCCCAAGGAAATGATGCGTCTGGAAGACCGTCTGAAAACCCGCTTTGAATGGGGTCTTCTGGCCGACATTCAGCCCCCCGACTATGAAACCAGAATGGCCATCATCAAAAACAAGGCCATTCGCATGGGCGTGGAGCTTCCCGACCCGGTGCTGGAGTACATCGCGGAGAACATCACGGCCAATGTCCGCCAGATCGAGGGCACCGTCAACAAGATCATGGCCCTGCGTGAACTGGAGGGCAACGATGTGGACTCCTCCACCGTCGTGCGAGCCGTGCGGGATATGTTCAAGGACAAAAGCGACATTCTCCCTTCCTCTGACGTCATCATCCGGGAGGTCTGCAAGTTCTACGGAATTGACGAGCCCTCTCTGCGCGGCCAAAGCCGGGTGAAAAATACCGCCGTGGCCCGTCAGGTGGCCATGTATTTGATCCGCTCCCAGACCAATCTCTCCCTCAACGACATTGGCCGGGAGTTTAACAACCGGGATCACACCACCGTACTGCATGCCATCAATCGCATTGAAAATCAGATGAAAAACGACGCTTCGCTGACCGAAGTCGTCAAGGATATCAAGTCTAATATCAACTCTCTGTACGAGTAAAAAACAGCGAGTTTTCCACCGGTTTTTGTGGAAAGGTGAATTGTGATGTGTGGATATCTTTTTTTCCTTCGCCGCGGCTGTGGATAAGGTAATTTTTGTCCACAACCCCTGTGGAAGCGCAAACCATGGTGATTTCTGGCTTTGCGGTGCTTTTCCACCTTTCCACAGCCCCTACAACAGACTGCTATACTTAATAATCCTCTCCTCCCTTCGGGAAGTGTGTGAGAGAAAGGAAGAACGATTATGAAATTTTCCTGCGAAAAGGCGCTGCTTCAGTCTGCCGTTTCCATTACCGCCCGTGCTGTATCGCCCAAAAGCTCCATTCCAGCTTTGGAGGGCATTTTGCTGGAAGCAGGCGACTGTCTGCGTCTGACCGGCTACAATCTGGAAACCGGCATCCGTACCGAAGTTCCTGCCCAAGTGGAACAGCCGGGCAATCTGGTTTTGTCGGCACGCCTGTTTGGTGAGATCATCCGCAAGCTGCCCGATGACATGATCACTTTCCGCGCCGAAGGCTGCATGGTAAACATTAAGTGCGGCATGTCGGAGTTTAACATCATGGGCATCGACCCCGAGGAGTTTCCCGAGCTGCCTTCGGTGGACCAGGAGAACGCCTTTAACATCATGCAGAAGAATCTGCGCTCCATGATCGCTCAGACCCTGTTTGCCGTATCGGATAACGAAAACCGTCCCATCATCACCGGCTCGTTGTTTGAAGTGGAGCAAAGCGGTCTGACGGTGGTTTCGGTGGACGGCTTCCGTCTGGCGCTGCGCCGGGAAACCATTGAGCGCAAGGTGGGCGGCGAGAGCTTCTCCTTCGTGGTGCCCGGCTCGGCATTGAATGAAGTGGAAAAGATCTGCGCCGACAGCGAGGAACTGGCCACCGTGACCCAGGGCGCGCGGCACATCATGTTCCAGATCGGACAGACTATGCTGATCTCCCGCCGTCTGGAAGGGGAATTTTTGAATTACCGCCAGTCCATTCCCCGCAATAACTCCATTAAGGTCGAGGGCGAGACCCGTGAGCTGCTCACCACCATCGACCGTGTTTCGCTGATTATCAATGAAAACAACAAAAGCCCCCTGCGCTGCGTGTTTGACGCCGGGGAGCTGCGCATTTCCACCCGTACTGCCATCGGTGACGCGGCCGACCGCTGCTTCATCGCCGGTGACGGCAAGGGTCTGGAAATCGGCTTCAACAACCGCTATCTTATGGATGCGCTCAAGGCTGCCCCGGCACAACGGGTGCGTCTGGAACTGCAAACCGGCGTTTCCCCCTGTGTCATTCTGCCTGCCGAGGGCGAGGAGCGCTTTCTCTACATGGTGCTGCCCGTGCGCCTGAAGGCCGGCGAAGCGTAACGCGGCAAACGTTGGAAGGTAAAGGTGACTTTTAACCCATGGAACGCTACAACATTAAGATCAAAACCGAATTTATCAAGCTGCAGGATCTGCTCAAGTTCGCCGGCGCTGTGGAAACGGGCGGCGATGCCAAGCTGATCATTCAGGAGGGCCGGGTCACCGTCAATGGCGCGGTGTGTACCATGCGCGGAAAAAAGCTGCGTGTGGGCGAAACGGCCTGCATTGATGGCGAAACGGAGCTTGTGGTCGTATGATCGTAAATTCGATCAGTCTGGACTTTTTTCGCAACTATGTGCACGCCGATGCACACTTTTCCCCCGAAATCAATGTGATCTACGGAGAAAACGCCCAGGGAAAGACCAATCTGCTGGAGGCGGTGGCCTATCTGTCCTGTGCCCAATCCCACCGCGCCCGGTATGACCGGGAGCTGATCCAGTTTGGTGTGGATCACGCCTTCATCAAGGCGGAGGTCTTTTCCCGGCAGCGCGACTTTACGTTGGAGGTCAATCTTAACCGCAACGCGCGGCGGCAGATCTTTTCCAACGGTGTGCGCTTAAAAAGTGCCGGGGAGCTGTCCGGCATCGTGCAGACTGTGCTGTTTTGTCCGGAAGATCTCTATCTGATCCGAGAAGGCGCTGTGGTGCGCCGCCGATTTTTGGACGATGCCATCTGCCAATTGCGGCCCAAGTATGCCGCCGCGCTGGCCGAGTACAAAAAGCTCTATGAGCATAAAACCCGCATCCTGCGCGACTGGGAGGAAAACCCCTCCCTGCTGGAAACGCTGGATGACTTTAACCTGCGCATGGCGCAGACGGGCGCTATTTTAATTCACTACCGCGCTCACTTTATCAAGAAGCTGATGGAAACGGCCCCTCCCATCCATCGGGACTTTTCCGGTGGCCGGGAGGAGCTTGGCCTGTCTTACGAAACGGTCAAGACCATACCCGATCCGCTGGCACAGCCCCGGGAACTGCTGCCCCATCTCCTGGCCCATCAGGAAAGCCACCGCCGGGCCGAGCTGGAGTCCCGGCAGTGCCTGTCCGGGCCGCACAAGGACGACCTGTTGGTGGAAATCAACGGTGTACTGGCCAAGCAGTTTGCGTCCCAGGGGCAGACCCGCACCGCCGTGCTGTCCCTCAAGCTGGGCTGTCGGGAAATGTTTTATCAGGACAGCGGCGAATATCCCATTTTGCTGCTGGACGATGTGCTGTCCGAGCTGGATGCCAAGCGGCAGGAGTTTGTCCTGCGCCGTATCACCGGCGGACAGGTGTTTATCACCTGCTGTGAGGAGGAGCGCCTGGCCGGGTTGGAGCGCGGCAAGGTATTCCACATCCGCAACGGCGCGCTTGGATGACGCAAGGCAAGGACAACAAGGCAAAAAGCGCCGAATCAGGCCGCTGAAATGCGGTACGCTTTCGGCTGGCCGTTGCCTTAAGGAGGGCGGCGTATGTATCTGCATCTGGGCCAGTCGGTTGTGGTGAATCAAGCCGACGTTCTGGGTATTTTTGATTTGGATAACACCACCTATTCCCTGCGCACCCGTGCTTTTTTGGAGCGCAGTGAACAGGAAGGCCGGGTCATTTCAGCCACCGATGACCTGCCAAAATCCTTTGTGGTTTGTCAAACAAACGGCCAACCGGCCGTCGTGTATTTGTCTCAGCTTTCTTCCGCCACCCTGCGGGGCCGTGTGGAAAATAACAGTGTGGAATAGTAAGGGAGGATATGTATGGAACCCGTAGAATTTATCTGGAAAGACCGCAAGCGCTATCTTGGTTTGCCCATCTCTTTCACCCGTTATCGGGTCAGTGAAAACCGGGTGTTTTGTGAAAAGGGCTTTTTCAACATCAACGAAGAAGAAGTGCTTCTCTACCGTGTGCGCGATCTGGAACTGCGCAGAAGCTTTGGCCAGCGGATCTTTGGCGTGGGCACGGTGTGCGTCCACTCCTCCGACAAGACCATGCCCCATCTGGATCTGGTCAATGTGAAAAAGCCCAGAGAGGTCAAAGAGCTGATCTATCAGTTGGTGGAGGACGCCAAGGATAAGCGCCGCATGCGCACCACCGAGCTGGTGGGTTTTGAAGAAGAAGAGGGCGCCTGTGTTGACGACGCCGACGGCTTGGTGGACGAGGAGTTTACCAACGAATAAACGCAACAAAGCAACCCAAACGGAGGTTAGACTATGTCTGAAGAAATGGAATTGGAATTGAACTCCACCCACGTAGACCATGAATACGGCGCGTCGGAAATTCAGGTGCTGGAAGGCCTGGAGGCCGTGCGTAAGCGCCCCGGTATGTATATCGGTTCCACTTCGTCGTCCGGTCTGCATCACCTTGTTTACGAAATTGTGGACAACTCCATTGACGAGGCGCTGGCCGGTTACTGTACTGAAATTTCCGTGACCATTGACCCGGGCGATATCATCACCGTGGAGGACAACGGCCGCGGTATCCCGGTGGACATTCAGCAGCAGACCGGAAAGCCGGCGCTGGAGGTCGTCTCTACCCTGTTGCCCGCCGGCGGCAAGCTTGGCGGCGGCGGTTACAAGGTGTCCGGCGGTCTGCACGGCGTGGGTGCATCGGTGGTCAACGCCTTGAGCGAATGGGTAGTGGCTGAGGTCTATAAGGACGGAAAGATCCACCAGATGAAATTTGCCCGGGGCCATGTGACCCAGGAAATGACCATCGTGGGGGAAACCGACAAGCGCGGTACCCGTGTCATGTTCAAGCCCGACCCCGAGATGTTTGACGATACGGTGTATGATTACGATACGCTGCACACCCGTCTGCGTGAGGAGGCCTTCCTCAACGCCGGGTTGAAAATCAACATCAGTGACAAGCGTGACGGGCAGGAACAGAGCGATTCCATGTGCTACGAAGGCGGTATCCGCGAATTCGTCCGCTACATCAACCGCAACAAGACCCCCATCCACGAGCAGGTCATCTACATGGCTGGCGAGCGGGAAGACTCCATGGCCGAGATCGCCCTGCAGTACAACGACAGCTACAACGAGATCATCGTCTCCTTTGCCAACAACGTCCACACCCCCGAGGGCGGTATGCATGAGGAGGGCTTTAAGCGCGCCCTGACCGGCGCCCTGAACACCTATGGCCAAAAGATGGGTCTGCTGAAGAACGAGGAAAAGGTGTCCGGCGAGGACTGCCGCGAGGGTTTGTCCTGCATCATCAGCGTCAAGCTGACCGAGGCGCAGTTTGAGGGCCAGACCAAGGCCAAGCTGGGCAACAGCGAAATGCGCACCCTGGTCAACGCCGTGGTCAGCGAAAAGCTGGCGGAATTTCTGGAGGAAAACCCCAAGGTCGGCAAGATCATCATTGAAAAGGCGCTCATGGCCGCCCGCGCCCGCGAGGCCGCCCGCAACGCCCGCGAAAAGGTGCGCCGCAAGAACGGGCTGGAGTCCGGCCAGATGCCCGACAAGCTGCAGGACTGCAACGAGCGTGACCCGTCCCTGTGCGAGCTGTATATCGTCGAGGGCGACTCGGCTGCCGGCTCCGCCATCGGCGGACGCGATTCCCGCTTCCAGGCCATTCTGGCCATGTGGGGCAAGATGCTCAACGTGGAAAAAGCCCGTGTGGACAAGGTTTACGGCAACGATAAGCTGACCCCACTGATCGTGGCGCTGGGCGCCGGTATCGGTGAGGAGTTTAACATTGAAAAGCTGCGCTACCACAAGATCATCATCATGTCCGATGCCGACGTGGACGGCGCCCACATCCGCACCCTGCTGTTGACCTTCTTCTTCCGTTATATGCGCCCGCTGATCGAAAAGGGCTACATTTACTCTGCCGTGCCGCCGCTGTACAAGCTGACGCAGGGCAAGGAGACCCGGGTGGCCTACTCCGATGAACAGCGTGACCGCATCTCGGCCGAGCTGCGTGAGGCAAAGCCCAACGCCAAAATCGACATCCAGCGCTACAAGGGTCTGGGCGAGATGAATAAGGAAGAGCTTTGGGAAACCACCATGGATCCCGAAAAGCGCACCCTGCGCCGCATCACGCTGGACGATGCTGTGCAGGCCGATCAGATCTTCTCGTTGCTCATGGGTGAAGAGGTCGAGCCGCGCAAGGAGTGGATCGAGCGCAACGCCAAGTACGCCGATAACATTGACATTTAAGGAGGTGACGTACAATGGCACACAATCGCAGTTATAAGCCGGAGGACATTCTGTTCCCCGATCAGGTGATTACCCAGTCCAACCTTGTGGACGAAATGGAGAAATCCTATATTGAATACGCCATGAGCGTCATCGTAGGCCGCGCGCTGCCCGACGTGCGCGACGGCTTGAAGCCGGTGCATCGCCGCATTCTGTACAGTATGCACGAGTCCGGTCTGACCCCGGACAAAAAGGCCAAAAAGTCGGCCTCCTGCGTGGGTGACGTGCTGGCCAAGTACCACCCCCACGGCGACACTTCGGTGTACGATGCCATGGTGCGTATGGCACAGGATTTCTCCCTGCGCTACACGCTGGTAGACGGTCAGGGTAACTTCGGTGACGTGGACGGCAACCCCGCCGCCGCCTACCGTTATACCGAAGCCCGCATGGCCAAGATCTCGCTGGAAATGTTGCGGGACATTGACAAGGAAACGGTGGATTGGGACCCCAACTTTGACGAGAGCCTGAAGGAACCCCGCGTGCTTCCCTCCCGCTTCCCCAACCTGCTGGTCAACGGCTCCAACGGCATCGCCGTGGGCATGGCCACCAACATCCCTCCCCACAACCTGCGCGAGGTCATCAACGCCTGCCTGTGCGTGCTGGACAATCCCGAAGCCGAGCTGGCCGACTTGATGGAGCACATCAAGGGCCCCGACTTCCCCCCCCGCGGCATCATCATGGGCCGCAGCGGCATCCGCAGCGCCTACGCCACCGGCCGCGGCAAGGTGGTGGTGCGTGCCCGCACCGAATTTGAGGAGTTTGGCAACGGCCGCACCCGTATCATTGTCAACGAGCTGCCCTATCAGGTCAACAAGCGTCAGCTCATCAAGAACATTGCCGATCAGGTCAAGGAAAAGCGGCTGGAGGGCATCTCCGACCTGCGTGACGAAACCGACCGCAACGGTATGCGTATCGTCATCGAGCTGAAAAAGGAGGCCAACGCCCAGGTGGTGCTCAACCGCCTGTTTGCCCAGACCTCCCTGCAGTCCAATTTCTCCATCATTCTGCTGGCGCTGGTCAATAACCAGAAGCAGCCCAAGGTGCTCTCTCTGCGCCAGATTCTGGACGAGTATCTGGACTTCCAGCAGGAGATCATCGTTCGCCGTACCCGGTTCGATCTGCGCAAGGCGCAGGAGCGCGCCCATCTGTTGCAGGGTCTGCTCATCGCCCAGGACAACATTGACGAGGTCATCAAGATCATTCGCTCCAGCTATGATAACGCCAAGGCCAATCTGATGGAGCGCTTTGAGCTGGACGACGTGCAGGCGCAGGCTATCTGCGATATGCGTCTGATCGCCCTGCAGGGTCTCAACCGCGAAAAGCTGGAAAATGAGTTCAAAGAGCTGCAGGAAAAGATCGCCTATTACAACCAGGTGCTCTCCGACAACGCGCTGGTGCGCCAGATCCTCAAGGAGGAGCTGACCGCCATTCGCGACAAGTTCGGCGACGATCGCATCACCGAAATTCAGGACGTCATCGACGAGATCGACGTGGAAGATCTGATCGCCGAGGAGGAGTGTGTCTTTACGCTGACCGATGCCGGCTACATCAAGCGTACCCCCGTGTCGGTCTACCGTGCCCAGCGCCGTGGCGGCCGCGGCATTTCCGCCATGTCCACCAAGGAAGAGGACTTTGTGGTGGATGTCTTTACCGCATCCACCCACGATTATATCCTGTTCTTCACCAACAAGGGCCGGGTGCATCGCAAGAAGGGCTATCAGATCGCCGAATCCAGCCGTACCGCCAAGGGCACTTACATTGGCAATGTGCTGCCGGTGGAGAGTGACGAGAAGGTCACGGCCATGATTCACCTGCGTGAGTTCCCCGAGGACCGCTATCTGATGATGGTCACCCGCAACGGTACCGTCAAGCGCATTCAGCTCTCCTCCATCCACACCAACCGCAAAGCGGGTATCCGCTGCATCACGCTGGATGAGGGCGACGATCTGATCTGCGTGCGGGAAACCGACGGCCAACAGTGCATCGTCATCGCCACCCACGACGGCATGACCATCGCCTTCCTGGAAACCGACGTGCGATGCATGGGCCGTGATGCCTGCGGCGTGCGCGGTATCAACCTGCGTGAGGGCGATTACGTGGTGGGCGCCGCCCGGGCCAAGTACGATCATCAGGTGCTTATGATCACCGAAAACGGCTACGGCAAGCGCACCCCCATGGACGATTATATCCGCGGCAACGGTCCCCAGAAGCGCGGCGGCTACGGCATGAAGGGTTACCAGGTCACCGATAAGACCGGCAGCGTGGTGGGTATCAAGGTGGTCAACGACAACGATGACATTCTGGTCATCAACAACGCCGGTGTCATCATCCGTATGGCGGCCGCCGGCATCAGCACCTACGGCCGTTCCGCTCAGGGCGTCAAGATCATGAATCTGGACGAGGACGTGAAGGTCATCGCCTTTGCCCGCACCGAGCACGAAGAAGAGGCCGAGGAAGAAGGCGCAGTCCAGACGCAACCCACCGAGCAGGCGGAATAACGGCATTGCCGAACCGCTTTTTGTCCCATGGCGACAAAAAGCGACAAAATAATCCAACTGCATATGATACAAAGAAAGCGCGGTCACATACGTGACCGCGCTTTTTGGCGTTATTCTTTGAATTCAAACAATTTGTGCAGGGGCACACCCAGCGCCGCGGCAATGTCGATCAAGGTATCCACACTGCACCCGGCTGTGCCCGTTTCCACACGCTGGATATGATTGGTGCTGACACCATCGCCGCATATTTCAGCAAGCTGTGCCTGCGTCAAGCGTTGTTCTTTGCGATAGTGAAGAATATTTAAACCGATTTTGACCCAGATATCGTAATGACGAATTTTCATACGATCACCTCTGGGAATATTTTATCCAATTCCACATTGTGCAAGAACGACGCCAAAAGTTAGAAAACCAACTTTTAAAGTTGTCTTTCGTAACAAAGAGATTTATAATGCCAAGTAAGAGGTGGTATTATGTGGCCGTGGGCAAAGGGAATCGGGATTGGGTTGGGGATCTATCTGCTTTTGCCGGTCATCTTCGGTATGGCGGCCGGGTGTCCCTCCCGCTTTTACAACCGCGTGCGAATGTGGGAAGTATTTGACTTTTTTGCCGCTATCCTGTACCCTTGGAGATGGACAAAACCTTCCCCCAAAAGGGGAAGGTTTGAAGAGGAGAAGGATATGAAACAAGTCACCATTTATACCGACGGTGCCTGCTCGGGCAACCCCGGCCCGGGCGGCTGGGGCGCCATTCTGATGTACGGCGCGCATAAAAAGGAGCTGTCCGGCGGCGCGGCCGATACCACCAACAACCGCATGGAGCTGACCGGGGTCATCACGGCGCTGGAGGCGCTGAAAGAGCCCTGTATCGTGGAGCTTTGGTCGGACTCCAAGTACGTCATCGACGGCTTGGAAAAGGGTTGGGCCAAGGGTTGGAAGGCGCGCGGCTGGGTCAAAAGCGATAAAAAGCCGGCCCTCAACCCCGATTTATGGGATCGCCTGCTGACCTTGACCGAACAGCACACCATGCATTACCACTGGGTCAAGGGGCACGCGGAGAATCCTTACAACAACCGCTGCGATGAGCTGGCGGTGGCGGAAAGCCAGAAGTATAAGAAATAATTGCTTGCCGCTCCCTTTGGGAGAGGTGACCGAGCCAAGCGAGGTCGGAGAGGGAGCGACTCTCTCAGTCAGCTTGCGCTGACAGCTCGCCCGAAGGGAGAGCCAAGAATACAAAAAAGAGAGGACTGCATTGCAGTCCGATCTTTTTAATACAGTTGATCCAGAACTTCGATGACCGAGGCCACGCAATGGTCATCACAGCCACGCACCAGATGGGGGCCCCAGGCTTTCACCACTTCGGTACAGGTTTCGGGGGCAAAGCCGATTTTGGCCACTTCCAGCATGGGGATATCGTTTTGGTTGTCGCCCACGCAGTATAGGTGCTCCCGGCTGATGCCCAGATAGTCGGCCAGCCACAGCACCGAGCCGCCTTTATGGCTGCCCTTGGCGGTCAGCTCCAGCAGATAGCGGTTGGAAAAGATGACTTCATAGCTCTCCCCCACCGTTTGGCGCATATAGGCCTGCACTTCCTGCAGCATGGGGTTGTCCTGCTCCAGAATGATCTTGGTGATGGGCAAAGGCATTTGCTCGATGGGAAGAACGGTGTAATCCATGCCTACACGCTCCATGTGCCGTCGGGTCACCATGTTGGGGTTGTAGACAAAGATCTCGTTTTGATGATACGCTTCAAAGCCCAGCTCGGGGAAGCGGGTGCATACTTCCTGCATATCCTGCAATACCCGGTCGGGCAGATAGGTGCGCCGCACCGGGGTGTCGGTCTGCGCGTCAAAAATGGTGGCGCCGTTGGACAGAATGACCGGGGCGTTGAGCGGGATATCCTCCAGCGTGATCTGGGGAAAAAAGGTTTTCCGGGCGCGGCCGGTGGCCACGGTGAAGCGGCCGCCCTGCTCCATGAAGTACCGAATGGCCGTCCGGTTTTCTTCCGAAACGTGCAGGTCGGAGCCGTACAGCGTATCGTCAAAATCGCTGACCAGCAAAACGCCCGAAAACTTACCCAAGAAAATCAGTCCTTACTTTAAGTCTTTTCCCCCCACCCAATTGCCAATGGGCTTTACCGTGATCAGCAGCGCGCAGACCACCACGGCCAGAATGGTGCAGGGGAGCATATAGCCGCCGTTATACAGGGCGGAATAAATAAAGGGAGAGGTCATGGGCATACCCATGAATTCCTCCGGCATCCACTTGGCATATACGGTAAAGCCGCTGATGTAATGGATCAAAAAGCGTGCCACACCAGCCACCACGGCGGCCAGAGGCAGCAGCTTTACCTTGTTGCGCAGCAGACCGGCCAGACCCACCATGGCGTAAGCCACTGAGTAGTCAAAGACGATGGAGACCCAGTCGATGGCCCAACTGCTCAAGCCAAGGAAATACTTCAGCGTGCCGAATACCAGTCCGGCCAAGACGCCCCAACCGGCGCCCCAGCGCGCCGCGAACAGGATCAGGGGGATCATCGTCGCGCCGATGGAGCCGCCCTGAAACCAGAGATCCAGCTCCACAAAGCTCAAGGCGTAGGCCAGCGCAATGGAAACGGCGGCCTCGCAGAGCATGCGAGTGGTTTTGCGTGTGTTTGTCATATTCGTTTCCTCCAAAAAGATGTACCGCAGCACAATCAGGTGCAATGCGGTACGAAGAAACGACAAAATATGTGTGTCGAATACACTCGCTACGCCGGCATTACCCGGATCAGCTTTTAGGAAGACAATGCTCCCATTAGGGTTCGGAAGCGGCGTTACGCTTCGCATCTCAGCCGGACTTGCGTCCAGCGCCCCTGTGATT
>JAZSCJ010000060.1:0-32596 GCA_045602885.1 Oscillospiraceae bacterium | reverse complement strand
GCTTTGCGTCCACCGGCCACTACTACTTCCCACGTGCCGTTTTCCCGGCGACGCGCGTCGATGGCCAGCACCACGCATTGAGAGCCAAAGCGCTCCGCAGCACGTGAAATCAGCGTGGGATCGGATACCGCGGCCGAATTGACCGAGATCTTGTCCGCCCCGGCCCGCAGCAAAAGGCGAAAATCCTCCAGCGTGCGAATGCCGCCGCCCACCGTCAAGGGAACAAACACCTGATTGGCGGTGCGCTCTACCACGTCGGCCACGGTGGCCCGGTCATCGCTTGTGGCGGTAATATCCAGAAAAACGATTTCATCGGCACCCTGATCAGAGTAAAACTTGGCCAGTTCCACCGGATCTCCGGCGTCCCGGATGTTGACAAAGTTAACACCCTTTACCACCCGGCCATCTTTTACATCCAGACAGGGGATGATGCGCTTGGCTAACATTGCGCCCCAGCCTCCTTGACCGCCTGCGCCAAATCAATCGTTCCGGCGTAATAGGCCTTTCCGATGATTGCGCCATACACGCCCATGTCACGCAGACGCTTGACATCGTCCAGCGTGGTCACGCCGCCGGAGGCAATGATGTTGCAGCCCACCGCCTTTTGCAGCGCATCCAGCTGATCAAAATTTGGGCCGGACAGCATTCCGTCATTGGCAATGTCCGTAAAGATAATCGTCTTTACACCCATTTCTTCCACTTGACGGGCAAAATCCAGATAGTCCAGACCGGAATCCTCTTCCCAGCCGGCGGTGCGCACCTTGCCGTTCAAGCAGTCGATGCCCACAGCAACCTTGTCGCCATAGCGACTGACGGCATACTTGACCGCCTGAGGATTGGTCACGGCAGCAGAACCGATCACAAAGCGTGCAACACCGGATTCTCCAATGGTGATAACATCCAGCTCGTTCTTGATTCCGCCGCCCAGCTCTACATTCAGCCCGGAATTCTGAATGACCTCGTAAATATAGGGGAAATTGGTGCGCACACCGTCCCGGGCGCCGTCCAGATCCACCATGTGGATCCACTTAGCACCGGAATCGGCAAAAATCTTTGCGGTCTCCAGCGCGTTGTTGGCAACCTTGTGGGCGGTGGAAAACTCACCCTTTTTCAGACGGACGCAAGCGCCGTCCTTCATGTCAATGGCAGGCAAAATAATCATTGGTTCAGCTCCCCAAAGTTTTTCAAAATAACCAGTCCCGTTTCCCCGCTTTTTTCCGGGTGGAACTGACAGCCGTACACATTTCCGCTGCTGACTGCGGCCACCACCGAGGGGCCGTAATCGGTACGAGCAATCACGTTGGCTTCCGAAGCGGCATAGCCGCAGAAACTGTGCACAAAGTACACATACGCGCCGTCATCCAGCCCCTTGAAAATCGGGCTGTCATTCTGGAATTTCAGACTATTCCAGCCGATGTGCGGCAGCTTGTACTCGGTTTCAATGCGGCCAACCGTTCCGCTGACCAAGCCAAGTCCCTCACAGTTGCGCACTTCCTCGCCCCGGTCAAACAACAGCTGCATTCCAAGGCAAATGCCCAAAATGGGCTTTTTTTCTGCCTGCGCGCGCAGGACCCGGTCCAAGCCGGGGGCACGCAGCTTCTCCGCGGCGTCGGGAAACGCACCCACACCGGGCAGGATGATGGCATCGGCACGCTCCAACTCGTTGGCATCGCTGGTGATGCAGGTTTTCAAGCCCAGATACTGCATGGCGTTGGTCACACTTTTCAAGTTGCCGACACCGTAATCTACAATTGCGGTCACGCTCATTCTTACAAAACTCCCTTGGTGGAGGTCACCCCTTCACCGGTCACCCGGGCCGCATCACAGATGCACACACCCAACGATTTGAACAGTGCCTCGGTGATGTGGTGGGCATTGTTTCCGTAAAGGGCGCACATGTGCAGCGTGGCAGCGCTGTTCATGGCAAATGCACGCATGAACTCCTCGGTCAGACAGGAATCGTACTCCCCGATGCGCTCTTGTGGCATCCCGGCATCAAAGTGCAGATAGGCACGGCCGGAAAAATCAAGCGCCGTCCGGCACAGCGCCTCATCCATGGGAATCATGGCCGAGGCAAACCGACGGATGCCCAGCTTATCGCCCAAAGCCTGACGCACAGCCTGTCCCAGCACGATACCCACATCCTCCACCGTGTGGTGAGCATCGACCTGCAGATCGCCTTTGGCGGCCACTTCCAGGCCAAACTTGCCGTAAAAGGCCAGGGCGGTCAGCATGTGATCGAAAAATCCGATTCCGGTATCGATCTTGACCTCTCCTCCGTCCAGATTCAGGGCAAGGGTAATTTGCGTTTCTTTGGTTTCACGGGTAATTTGAGCAGTACGACTCATATCCGATCTTCCTCCTTCAAAAGTCAAGCTTCAAAACGAACTTGAATGGAGTTTGCGTGTGCAGTCAGCTTTTCGCTCATGGCCAGGGTGATAATCTCATCCTTAATGGGGGCCAGACTGCTTTCATTATACTCGATGACACTCATCGACTTCAAGAAGCTATCCACCGAAAGGGGCGAGAAAAAGCGTGCCGTGCCCGAGGTCGGCAGTACATGGTCGGGACCGGCCAGATAGTCGCCCAACGGCTCCGGCGACCATGCGCCCAGGAACACCGCACCGGCGTTCTTAATATCAGGCAACAACGCACGGGGGTCTTGGGTCATAATTTCCAAATGCTCGGGGGCGATCTCGTTGGCCAGCTCTACGCAGCGCGCCAGCGTCGGACACACAATGGCACAGCCAAAGTCACGCAGCGAGGTTTCCATGATCTCGCTGCGGCTCAGATAGCCGGTCTGGCGGATGATCTCGGCATCCACCGCCTGGGCCAGCTCCATGCTGGTAGTCAGCAGCACCGCCGAAGCCAGACGGTCGTGCTCGGCCTGGCTGAGCAGATCGGCAGCCACAAACTTGGGGTTGGCATGCTCGTCGGCAATGACCAAAACCTCAGACGGCCCAGCCACCATGTCGATGTCCAGCTTTCCATAGGCCATACGCTTGGCCGTTGCTACAAAGGCGTTGCCCGGGCCAACCAGCTTATCTACCTTGGGAATGAAACCGGCACCATAGGTCAGCGCCGCTACCGCCTGTGCACCGCCTACTGCAATGACACGGTCTACCCCGGCGATCTTGGCCGCGGCCAGCACGGCATCGTTCAAATTCTCCGTGGGCGGCGTCACCATGACCAGTTCCTCCACCCCGGCCACCTTGGCAGGAATGGCGTTCATCAGCACCGAGGAGGGATAGGCCGCTGTACCACCGGGCACATACAGACCCACACGGGTCAAACCACGCACCACACGGCCCACAACGCCCCCGTCGGGCGACTTCCACTCCAACGACTTTGCCAGCAGTTTCTGGTTGTAATCGCGGATGTTGACGGCGGCATGCTCCAGCGCCTCGATCAGCTCCCGGGGGCAGCGGGCATAGGCTTCCTCCAATTCCCCGACTGTAATTTCCCGGGGAGAAGCCTTGTCAAAGCGCAGAGAATATCCCTCGACAGCCGCAAAGCCATTTTCCTTTACATCTGCCATGATATCAGCAACAGCACGTTCAATATCGGCGCTAACCTCGGCGGCACGCTCACGCATGGCGGCGATCAGCTCACCCTCTGCCCTGCCATCGGCTTTCAGAATTTCAATCATTGCGTTTTTTCAACTCCGCTTCACACTTGGACAAAAAGTCCAGAATCTCAGTCTTGTACAGCTTCATGGATGCGGTATTCACGATCAGTCGGGCTGACACCTGCGCCACATCCTCGATGGGGATCAGACCGTTTTCCCGCAGGGTAGCACCGGTTTCCACAATGTCTACGATGGCATCGGCCAGATCCAGAATGGGAGCCAGCTCTACGCTGCCCTCGATTTTGATGATCTCCACGTCCATGCCCTTGTTTTCAAAAAAGGTACGTGCCACTTCGGGATACTTGGTGGCAATGCGGCGGGTCTTGTAAGTGCCGTAAAAGTCGCTGCCTTCCTTGACGGCCAGCGCAAAACGGCATCGACCAAAGCCCAGATCCAGCACCTCGTAAAAAGACGAACCTTTTTCCAGAATGGTATCCTTGCCCACAATGCCCATGTCGCACACACCGTGCTCCACATAGGTAATGACATCAGGCGCTTTGGCCAGCACGGCATCCAAACCGTAGTTGGGAACCGAATGGACCAGCCGGCGGCCGGGATTGCGAATGGGCGAGCAGTCCAGCCCCATGCCCTCAAACAGCTCCACACTTTGATCCTGCAGACGGCCCTTGGTCAGCGCAATGCGCAGACGGTGCCCGGTCGGAGCCTGCTCCTGGTTCAAGCAGGCAGCCACGGCATCCACGTCCACCGAAAAGCCGATGGCAGGTGCAGGACGGCCAAACTTCTCCACCAGATTGTCATAGCGGCCACCAGACAGCACGGGCGCACCAGCGCCCTCTACATAACCACGGAAGACCACACCGGTGTAGTAGTCGATCTGATGCACCAAGCCCAAATCGAAGCGAACCAGATCGCCGCATCCCTTCTCCTGCAGCGCGGCGTACAGCGTGCGAAGATATTCCACTTCCTCCCGCTTGCCCACCAGCGCCTCGGCCTCGTCCAGCACCTCGATGGAACCAAACAACTGCGACAGACGGGACAGCATGGCATAGGCAGGTTTATCCTGATAGGGGGCCAACAGGTCATTCAGAGCGGCGAAATGCTTGCCCTCGATCAGCAGGCGCATCTGCTCGGTTTGGGCGGCGTCCATCTCCATTTCAGCCGCCAGCGCACGAAACAGACCCACATGGCCCAGCTCAATATGGAAGGGATGGGGAGAAACCGCCTTGAGCGCCGCAGCCGCCAGGGCGATGACCTCCACATCGGCCTGCTGACCGGCCGCGCCGATCAGTTCTACGCCGCATTGGGCGATCTCGCTGCTGCCGCCCCTGTGAGCCTGACCGGAACGAAAGACCGTTTCGTTGTAATACAACCGCTGCGGCAGGGGCACGGCCTTGAGCTTGGTGGCCGCCACACGCGCGATGGGAATGGTGCAGTCCGGACGCATGACCATGATCTTGCCGGAGCGATCCACGATCTTAAAAAAGCTCTCCTGCGGCAAGGGGTTGCCCGACTGAACAAACAGGTCGTAAAACTCCACCTCGGGCGTGGAAATTTCAGCATACCCCTCCGACGCAAACAACTCGGTCAATGCAGTTTGTACACGGCGTCGATCGGTACACTCGGCAAACAGTCGATCCCGGGTGCCTTCCGGTGTATTGATCACATAATTCAAAGGAATTCCTCCTTGCGCTTTAACGCTTTATCTCTTTATCACTCTACCACGCTAAATTATACAGGGAGCGCCCCCTTGTTGTCAAGGGGGCGTTTATGCCGATAGATCGGGTGTATTACACCACATGATTGCGCAATATGCCGATGGATTCGATCTCTACCTCTACCACGTCGCCCGGCTGCATGGGGCCGATACCGGCCGGCGTGCCGGTGGCGACAACGTCGCCGGGCTCCAGCGTCATGCAGGAGGTGATAAACACCAGCATTTCGGGGATTTTGGTCATGAACATGGAGGTACGGGAGGACTGGACCACCTTCCCGTTAACACGGGTTTCCAATTTCAAATCGTTTCCGTCGGTTTCGTCGGTGATCCAGGGGCCGATGGGGGCAAAACCGTCCATGGCCTTGCCACGTGTCCATTGGCCATCGCCTTTTTGCACATCGCGGGCCGTCACGTCGTTCAAACAGGTAAAGCCCAATATGTAATCCCGGGCATTTTCCACCGTCAGATTTTTGGCACGCTTGCCAATGACAATGGCCAACTCGCCCTCATAGTCCAGCCGCTGCACAAAATCGGGTGCGTGCAGCGCCCCCTCGGGGTGGTTGAGCGCATTGGGACCCTTCATAAACAGAATAGGATGCTCGGGGATGCCCTCGTTCATCTCCACCGCGTGATCGTAGTAGTTTTTACCCACCAGCACGATCTTGGACGGCTGGCACGGTGCAAGCAGCTTGCAGTCACTCAGACTGACGCTTGCACCATCTTGCTTTCCGTCCTCATAGGGAGCATGATCCAGCGTAAGGACGGTCTCCCCTTCCAACACGCCCCATCGTTGGGTATCGCCTATTTGCACGCGCACATATTTCATCGCTTATTCACCCACATAATTCAAAATCAAGTCCAGCAGACTCTGACGGCCCTCTCCCTTTTCGGCCGAAAAGGGAATGACCGGCATGGTATCATCCAACTCCAGCGTTTCCCGGATGCGGGCCAGATTCGGTTCGATCTCGCTTTTTTTCAGCTTATCCAGCTTGTTGGCCACCACCGCAAACGGTTTTCCGCAGGATTTAAACCACTGAACCATGGTGCAGTCGTCCGCCGTCGGCTTATGCCGGGCGTCCACAATCTGCACGCCCAGCGTCATCAACTCAGTATCTGCAAACCAGCTTTCGATCAGCTTGCCCCAACGGTCCCGCTCGGCTTTGGACACCTTGGCATAGCCGTAACCGGGCAGATCCACCAGATAGAATTTTTTGTCGATCAGAAAATAGTTGATATGCGTGGTCTTGCCGGGTGCCGAGCCCACACGAGCCAGGTTCTTGCGCCGTAGCAGACAGTTGATAACCGAAGACTTGCCCACGTTGGAGCGTCCGGCAAAAACGATCTGGGGCAGGCGGTCACGGGGAAAATCAGCCGCTTTTACGGCAGAGCGGATAAACTCCGCGTTACTTAAATTCAAGGCCATATAAATGCCCTCCTGTTTACTGGGGCAGACCGGCACGCTGTCCCACAGTCGATACCGGCATGCTTTTGGCATCCGGCTCCGCCTTCTGTGCCGGCGTATACGCCAGCGCTTGGGCCAGTACGGCGTCCACCTGCTCCACGGGAACAAACTGCAATGCCGCGCGCACCGTCTGGTCGATCTCCTCCAGATCCTTGCGGTTCTCAGCAGGAATGATGACCGTCTTAATACCGTTACGCAGGGCTGCCATGGTTTTTTCCTTCAAGCCGCCAATGGGCAGCACCCGACCACGCAGCGTCACTTCGCCCGTCATGGCAAGCGCACCCTTAACCGGAATCCCGGTCAAGGCCGATACCATGGCCGTAGTGATGGCAATGCCGGCCGAAGGGCCATCCTTGGGCACAGCACCCTCGGGGAAATGAACGTGGATGTCACGGGTTTTGTGGAAGTCGCCCTCGATCCCCCACTCCTCGGCACGACTGCGGATATAGGTCAGAGCGGCCTGGGCCGATTCCTTCATCACATCGCCCAAATTGCCGGTCAGCTCCACCTTGCCGCTGCCGGGGATGACATTGACTTCCACTTCCAGCAGCTCGCCACCCACGCTGGTCCAGGCCAGACCGTTGACCACGCCAATGCGCTCGGCCAAGCTCTGACGTTCCGGGTGGTACTTGCGTACGCCCAACAGCTGCTCCAGATTGTCGCCGGTCACCTGCACCGACTTCTTTTCGCCGGAAACCAGCTTCATAGCCGCCTTGCGGCACACAGCAGCTAAACGGCGCTCCAACACACGCACGCCGGACTCCCGGGTGTAGCCGCTGATGATCTCCCGGATGGCGTCGTCGGTCACTTTTAACTGGGTGGTTTTTAAGCCGTGACGAGCACGCTCCCGGGGCAGCAGATGACGCTTTGCGATTTGCAGCTTTTCCTCGTCGGTATAGGAGGTCAGTTCAATGACTTCCATACGGTCCAGCAACGGCCGGGGAATGGTCTCGGTGGTGTTTGCCGTGGTGATGAACAACACATCCGACAGGTCAAAGGGCAGCTCCACAAAGTGGTCCCGGAAGGTGGAATTCTGCTCGCTATCCAGAACCTCCAGCAGCGCCGAGGCCGGGTCGCCCCGATGATCGGTACCGATTTTGTCGATCTCATCCAACAGCAGGAGCGGGTTCATGCTGCCTGCCTGTTTCACGGCGGCAATGATGCGGCCGGGCATGGCACCGATATACGTTTTGCGGTGACCGCGAATTTCAGCCTCGTCATGCACACCGCCCAGAGAAATGCGGGCCAACTCACGGTTGAGCGCCTTGGCCACACTCATGGCGATGGAGGTTTTACCCACGCCCGGAGGACCGACCAGACAGAGAATCTGCCCCTTCAGATCGGGAGCAAGCTGCTTGACCGCAAGAAATTCCAAAATACGCTCTTTGACCTTTTCCAAACCGAAATGGTCGGCGTCCAACACCTTACGAGCCGCCGCCACATTGACGCGCTCCTTGGTGTATTTGCCCCAGGGCAGCTCCAACACGGTATCCAGATAGTTCCGGGTGACGGTAGCTTCCGAAGAGGAATAGGACTGCTTTTCCAGACGGGAAACCTCTTTATTCAGCTTTTCCGTCACTTCTTCCGACAGCTTGGCCTTGGCAATCTTTTCCCGGTATTCTGCAATTTCGGAATCGCTGTCCCCCTCACCCAACTCGTGCTGAATGACGCGCATCTGCTCGCGCAGCATATGGTCACGCTGATTCCGGGTCAACTGCTCACGCAGCTTGGACTGAATATCGTCCTCCATCTGCAAAATCTCCACCTCACGGCGCAGGATCTGATACAGACGGGACAGACGGCGCTGAGGACGCAGTTCCTCCAAAATGGCCTGCTTATCCTCCAGACGCAAATGGATGTTCTGGGCAATGTAGTCGGCAATATAACCGGGATCGTCATTGGACAGTATATTCAGGAAGGTTTCCGGGTTAGTCCGGGGCGACAAACCGCAATAGGTTTCAAACAAATCGTAGGTCTGGCGCACCAGTGCTTCGCCCTTGGGCGTATTGCCCTTGTGGGCCGGTGCTGGGATCTCTTCCACATTGGAAACCAGCCACGGATCGGTCTGGGTCAACTCCACCAGACGGCCACGGCCGATGCCCTCCACCACGGCACGCACATTGTCACCGGGCAGGCGAAGAATCTGGCGCACATTACAAAGGGTTCCAATGTGATACAGGTCCTGCTGCTTGGGCTCTTCCACCATGATGTCCTTCTGTGCCACCAAAAAGATGGGCGTACCGGCTGCCATGGCCTCATCCAGCGCGCGGATGGATGCCGAACGAGCCACATCAAAGTGCAGCAGCATATTGGGGAAAATATTCAAACCACGCAGCGCCAGCGCAGGTACGCTGATGGGCATGATCGGTTCCAGTTTCATGGAGTTTCACTTCCTTTCCGGGAACTCCATTTTTCTTGCGTGTTCCCACAGAGAAATATCCGTTTGTTCTTTTCCTGCATGGAAATTGGACAATGCTCCATCGGCAAAACCGCGCCATGCAGACAAAGCACAAAATCACCGCAACCAAACCGAGAAAACTTCCTAAGATTTCGGTGATTTCATGGCGATTTGATCACTTATTGCTGTTTACAAAATAAAACACCAGGCCACAGGCGACCAACGCTCCGCCTACAAGGACGCACAACATCATGCTCATGAATTTACTCCTCTTTTCTCTTGACATGGTTCTTATAGAATGTGGTTTCTCACTTACCGCTTTCAGAAAAGGAAACGGGGCAGGCTAAAGCCCGCCCCGAATGCTGCGTAGAACCTGTTATTCCACTTTGGGAAATGCCGAACGGGCACAGGCAATTAGGATACATTCCCACGCGGGGCGCTGCCACCGGCCGCGGAATGCAGGGCCGCCGCACCAAGGCGAGGCCGCGGCGGACGCTCGGAATCACGCTCCAGCTCCGGGGCTGCATGATCGCTGACACACGCAGGCGTAATGGTGACTTTCGCAATGTCGGGCTGATCGGGTACATCGTACATGATCTGGGTCATGACTTCTTCCAACACGGCGCGCAGACCGCGTGCGCCGATGCCACGCTCCATTGCCTTATCGGCCACCGCCTCCAAGGCCTCCGGCTGGAATTCCAGCTCAACATTGTCGTATTCCAACAGCTTTTTGTACTGCTTGACCAGAGCGTTTTTGGGCTCGGTCAAAATCTTGACCAGCTGCTTCTCGTCCAGTGCCTTGAGCGCGGTGATCACCGGCATACGACCCACCAGCTCGGGAATGATACCAAACTTGAGCAGATCATGGGGTTGAACCTCTTTAAAGACATCGGGGTTCTTTTGCTTCTTGCTGGTAACCTCGCCACCAAAGCCAATGGACTTTTTGTCCAGACGCTTCTCGATGATCTTGTCCAGACCGTCAAAGGCACCGCCGCAGATAAACAGGATGTTCTTGGTGTTGATCTGAATGAACTCCTGATGGGGGTGCTTGCGTCCACCCTGGGGCGGCACATTGGCCACCGTGCCTTCCACGATCTTCAGCAGTGCCTGCTGCACGCCTTCGCCGGACACGTCACGGGTGATGGAGGTATTCTCGCTCTTGCGGGCGATCTTGTCGATCTCATCCACATAGATGATGCCGCGCTCGGCCAGCTCGATATCGTAGTCCGCCGCTTGAACCAGACGCAGAAGAATGTTCTCTACGTCATCGCCCACATAACCGGCCTCGGTCAGCGTGGTGGCGTCGGCAATGGCGAAAGGCACCTTTAGAATGCGCGCCAGCGTCTGGGCAAACAGCGTTTTACCGCAGCCGGTGGGGCCAAGCAGAAGGATGTTGCTCTTCTGCAGCTCCACATCGTCACCGCCGCCAAAGTAGATGCGCTTATAGTGGTTGTAAACCGCCACGGACAGAGCCACCTTGGCCTCCTCCTGGCCGATGATATACTCGTCCAGAATGGTGCTGATCTCACGGGGCGTGGGGATAACGTCCGGCATCTCGGGGGCAGGTGCATAATCGTTCTCGTCATAGCCCTCGTCAAGAATGGTGACACAAAGCTGCACACATTCGTTGCAGATGTAAGCGCCGGGCCCGGCGATCACACGATCGACCTGTTCCTGGTGCTTACCGCAGAAAGAACAGCGTACTGTCTTCTTATCGTCTTTGGACATGGGTCTCACCTCAAATTCAGAAGAAGCGGAGGGAATCCCTCCGCTCTTCATAGGTTATCTCTTATAAATGACCTGGTCGATCAGGCCGAATTCCTTGGCCTCTTCGGCAGACATGAAGTTGTCGCGCTCGCAGGCTGCGGTCACTTCTTCCAGGCTCCGGCCGGTGTTATCAGCCAGGATCTGGTTCATACGTGCCTTGATGGTCTCCAACCGCTTCAGATGGATGGCCATGTCGGTGATCTGACCCTGGGTGCCGGCAGAGGGCTGATGGATCATGATTTCGGCGTTGGGCAGAGCGATGCGCTTGCCCTTGGCGCCGGCAGCCAGCAGAAATGCACCCATCGAGGCAGACATACCGATGCAGATGGTAGACACGTCGCACTTGATATACTGCATGGTGTCATAGATCGCCATGCCATCGGTCACCGAGCCGCCGGGGCTGTTGATGTAGAACTGAATGTCCTTATCGGGGTCCTGCGCTTCCAGATAGAGCAGCTGCGCCACGACCAGGCTTGCGGTGGTGGCATTGACCTCCTCGCCCAGGAAGACGATTCGATCATTGAGCAGGCGAGAGAAAATATCATAGGAACGCTCGCCCCGGTTGGTCTGTTCTACTACATAAGGGACTAAACTCATGGGTCATTCTCCTTTTATCGGGCGCGAAAGGGGAAATCGGTTCGCACCGGTCAGTCATACAAAGAATTATATCCGGCCGGTGGAAACTTATTCCTCGGTTTTCTTGGTGGCAGTCTTTTTGGTAGTGGTCTTCTTGGCGGCAGGCTTGGCCTCACCGTCAGCAGCCTTCTTGGTGGTGGTCTTCTTGGCAGCGGGCTTGGGCTCACCGTCAGCGGCCTTCTTAGTGGTGGTCTTCTTGGCGGCGGGCTTAGCCTCACCGTCAGCGGCCTTCTTAGTGGAGGTCTTCTTGGTGTCGGGCTTAGCCTCACAGTCAGCGGCCTTCTTGGTAGTGGTCTTCTTGGCAGCGGGCTTAGCCTCACCGTCAGCGGCCTTCTTAGTGGTGGTCTTCTTGGCAGCCTTCTTGGGGGCTTCGCCCACCTTGGCGCTGTCCAGAACGACCTTACCGGCCTTACGGGTCTGCAGTTCCTTCTTCAGACCCTCCATGTCGATCATTTCCTTGATCTTAGCCGCTTCCATGTTGTACTGCTCGGCCATCTTGGCCAGCTCTTCCTCGATCTCAGCATCGGAAACGGTCAGCTTCTCGGCGGCAACGATGGCTTCCAGAGCCAGACCGACCTTCACATTGGCCAGAGCGTTGGGACGCATCTGAGCCTTCAGGGTGTTCAGATCGGTGCCCATGTACTGCAGGTACTGCTCAAAGGGAATGCCCTGGCTGGAAATGCGCTGAGCCATGTCCTGAACCATCTCGTCCACGCGATAGTCCACCATGCCCTCGGGGATCTCGGCCTGCATATTGTCGCAAACCTGCTCCAGCAGAGCGCTTTCAAAGTCACGGTCAGCCTCGGTCTGACGGCGCTCACGCAGCTTGTCAGCCAGATCCTTCTTCAGCGCATCCAGAGTCTCAAACTCGGAAACGTCCTTTGCAAACTCATCGTCCAGAGCGGGAGCAACCTTCTCCTTGACCTCGTGGACCTTGACCTTGAAGACAACATCCTTCTCGGCCAGATCAGCAGGATACTCCTTGGGGAAGGTGATGTCAATGTCCTTCTCCTCGCCGGCCTTCATGCCAACCACAGCTTCTTCAAAGCCGGGCACAAAGGTGTGCGAACCCAGCTCCAGGCTGTAATCTTCGCCCTTGCCACCCTCGAAACGCTCACCGTTCAGATAGCCGTCAAAGTCCAGCACAGCGGTGTCGCCCTTCTTGGCCTTGCGCTCCACGCTGACCAGACGGGTGGCACGGTCGATCAGGGGCTTGAGCTCACGCTCGATGTCCTTGTCGGTGACCTCAACCTCAGCCTTGGGGGCAGTCAGGCCCTTGTATTCGCCCAGCTTGACCTCGGGCTTAACGGTAACGATGGCCTTAAAGGTCAGACCTTCCTTGCCCACGGAAACGATCTCCACGGAAGGATATGCCACTACCTCCAGACCCTGCTGCTTAACAGCCTCAGAGTAGGCAGTGGGGTAAAGCGCGTCCACAGCATCCTCATAGAATACGCTGGCGCCGTACATACTCTCGATGATCTTACGGGGAGCCTTGCCCTTGCGGAAGCCGGGCACAGAAATGCTGCCCTTGTTCTTGCGGTAGGCCTGCTCGACGGCGGCATCAAATTCCTCGGCAGGAATCTCGATGACCAGTTCTACGGTGCTGTTTTCTTTCTTCTCGGCACTCTTAACGTTCATGTTTGTCCTCCATTCGGGGCGCATAACGACCCATAATAATCATATATCCTTGTTATTCTAACAGAAACGCATTTACATTTCCACACTTTTTTTGATTTTACGGCAAGATTTTTTTCGGTTTGAAATCCAGGTAATCGGCAGCCACCAAATGGTACTCCACATCATCGCAGACCCCTTCCACCGCAAGGCGGTGACTTCCACCGTGCAGATGGCCGTAGTAGCAGGCTTTTACCTCATACCGCCGCAGCAGATCCATGATCTCTTTGCAGGTATATCCCTGGTAACAGGGCGGATAGTGGAGAAAGCACAGCTTGTCCTTCTCCCCTGCTGCCTTCAGCGACGCTTCCAGTCGGATCAGTTCCCGGTTGAACACCTTGGGGTCGGCCTTGACATCGTAAAACCAACCCCGGGTTCCGCACAAAGCGATCTCCCCGTAAAAATGGCAGTTGTTATGCAGAAGTGAAAAGGTATCAAATCCCTTTTCCTTAAAAAAACGCTCCATCTTGGCCGCCGTGTTCCACCAGTAATCGTGGTTGCCCTTCATCAGCAGCTTTCGACCGGGCAGCGCGTTCAAAAACGCAAAGTCCGGCTCGGCCTGCTCCAGGCTCATGCCCCAGGACAAATCGCCGCAAAGTACCACGGTATCCTGGGGCTGCACCACAGAAAAGCCGTCCAACAGCTTGTCCACGTAGTGTTCCCACGCACCGCCAAATACGTCCATGGGCTTGTTTACACCCAAAGACAGGTGGGTATCGCCCAAGGCATACAGCGCCAAACCATCACCTCAGTTCAGCATTTCCAGGACCTTGTCCACCATGCATTCCTTGGCCACATTGTCACGGAAGCGAACCTGCTTATCTTTCAGCAAGGCCAGCGGAGCAGGTGCAGGCACACCGGTCAGCTGGGCCAGCTGATCCAGAATGGCCGTGCCTTCGGCCAGCTCGGTCACACCCAGAGCGCCCAGTACGCTGTCGCAGAACTTGAAGGGGCTTGCAGTGGAAACCACCACGGTGGGGGTCTGGTCGCCGCACTGCTTGCGGTACTGCCCCAGCACGCCAAAGGCACCCGCCGTGTGGGGATCGATCAGATAGTTGTGCTCCTTCCACATCTTCCCGATGACCTTCTGGGTCTGCTGATCATCACAGAAGCCGGCGGCAAAGAGCTTTTCCAGTCGGGCACAGATGGCCGGGGACACAGTATACTTGCCATCCGTTGCCAGCTGCTGCATGTATTGGCGCACCAGCGCATCGTCCTGATCGGACAGATCAAAGATCAACCGCTCCAAATTGGAGGAAATCAGAATGTCCATCGAGGGGGACATGGTGGTAAAGAACTGACGATTGCGGTCATACGTGCCTGTCTGGAGGAAATCGGTCAGCACGTTGTTGCTGTTGGAAGCGCAGATCAGCTTGTTGATGGGCACGCCCATGCACTTGGCGTAGTAGGCGGCCAGAATGTTGCCAAAGTTGCCGGTGGGTACACAGACATTGATGGCATCCCCGTTTTCAATGGCGCCCTGGCAGAGCAGATCGCAATACGCCGAAATGTAGTAGACAATCTGCGGCAGAACACGGCCCCAGTTGATGGAGTTGGCCGAAGACAGGAAATAGCCGCGCTGTTCCAGATCAGCACGCAGGGTTTCATCGGAAAACAGCTTCTTCACACCGGTCTGGGCATCGTCAAAGTTGCCCACCACCGAGCACACGCCGACATTGTTGCCCTCCTGGGTGTTCATCTGCAACTGCTGAATGGCCGATACGCCATCCTTGGGATAGAAGACCAGAATTTTGGTCTTGTCCACATCCTTAAAGCCCTCCAGCGCAGCCTTGCCGGTGTCACCCGAGGTGGCAACCAGGATGCAGACCGTCTTTTCCTCCTCGGTCTTGACCAGAGAGGCCGAGAGCAGATGGGGCAGCATCTGCAGCGCCATGTCCTTAAAAGCACAGGTGGGGCCATGCCACAATTCCATGCAATAGGTATTGCCGTCCACCGGGCGCACGGGCGCGACGGCGGTGGTATCAAACTTATCCGGACCGTAAGCCTTGGCGGCAAATCCGGTCAGCTCGGACGCGGTGAAGTTTTCCAAATAAATGTTCATTACATAGACGGCGCGCTGCTGATAGGACATTTCCTTCATGCTCTCCAGCGCATTCTTGCTCAGCTTGGGCAAGTATGCCGGGGTCATCAGGCCGCCATCTTCGGACAGACCACGGGCGATGGCCTGCGCCGCCGTCAGTTCCAGAGATTTGTTTCGTGTGCTCAAATAGTTCATTTTACTCACAACCTTCGTTTCAAGGGTATCTTTTATTATCACAATTTTTTCCCTGTAGGTCAAGTGCTCAAAAGGCATTTTCCAAATAAATAATCTGCGGATTTTTGGTGGATATGCCATCAGGCGCATAGACCTCCGCCACATCAAAGCGCGGCTGCAGTCGGCAGGGATTTTCCTGCAAATAATGCTCTGCCGTCAGACGAACACGCTGCTGCTTGCGCCCGTCCACAAACTCTCTGGCCTGGGCAAAGTCCGCGGAGCGCCGCAGCTTAACCTCTGTAAAGCAGATGTACTTTTCATTTTCAACAATCAAGTCGATCTCTCCGAAGCGGCAGCGGTATCCGGCAGCCACCACCCGGTATCCCTTCTTTCGCAGCCAATCGGCCGCCTTTGCCTCGCCCCATCGGCCCAACAGCCGGACATCTCCCCCGCTCACAGATTTTTCAAAAATGTCTTACGGTGGATGGGACAGGGGCCGTACTTGCGCAGGGCCTCATAGTGAGCCTTGGTGCCGTACCCCTTGTGTTTGGCAAAGCCGTACTCGGGATAGACCGCATCCATGGCCATCATATAGCGGTCACGACTGACCTTGGCCAGAATCGATGCCGCGGCAATGTTGGCACTGCGGGAATCACCCTTGACCACGGCGATGTTAGGGCAGCGAATGCCCTTGTTCCGGTTGCCGTCGATCAGTGCAAAATCCGGCTTGGGCTCCAGCATATCGATACACAGATCCATAGCTTTCAAACGGGCAACCAGAATGTTGGTTTGGTCGATCTCTTCCACGTCGATCCCATTGACCGACCAGGCCACGGCTTTTTCCCGAATGACATCAAAAAGATATTCCCGTTTCTTTTCGGTCAGCTTTTTGGAGTCGTTGAGCCCCTCGATCTCCAGCCCCATCGGCAGAACCACGGCGGCGGCATAGACCGCACCGGCCAACGGCCCGGCCCCGGCCTCGTCTGCGCCGCAAATCCGGGTGTAGCCCTGCAAGGCATATTCCCGTTCGATCTCCCACAAGCTCATGCTTCGATCTCCTCCACCGTTTCCAACGTAAAGTTTCCCAGCTTTCCCGAACGGAACTCGTCCAGCAGGATACGGGACATGCGCTCCAGATCCACTTCGCCGCCCGAGATCAAAAAGCCACGCTTGCGGGCGGCCGCCTCCACCAGTTCCCAGCCCTGTGCCTGGTCGGAAACCTCAATGTGATAGCGTGCACGCAATGCGTCGGGGTAGCGTTTTTTCAACAGCTCCATCAAATAGTGTGCCAGCGTTTCCAAGTCCATGATCTCGGCCTTGACCGCACCGGTAAAAGCCAGATGCAGTCCGGTCTGCTCGTCCTCAAATTTCGGCCACAAAATGCCCGGCGTATCCAGAAGATCAAGGGTGGAATCCACGGCCACCCACTGCTTGCCGCGGGTCACACCCGGCTTGTCGCCGGCCTTGGCCGACTTGCGCTTGGCCACATGATTGATAAAAGTAGACTTGCCCACATTGGGCACACCGACCACCATGGCGCGCACCGGACGGCCCACCTGGCCCTTTTCCTTCCAACGGGCAATCTGCTCACTCAGCGCCTGACGAGCCTCAGCGGAAAAGCGGTTGACCCCCTTGCCTGTTTTCGCATCGGTCTCCAACACGGCGTGTCCCTGCTTTCGAAAATGGGCCACCCATTTCCGGGTCTGCTCCGGGTCAGCCTGATCCACACGGTTGAGCACAATCAAACGGGGCTTGTCCTTGACGATGGTGTCAATATCGGGATTGCGGGAGGAGATGGGGATGCGAGCGTCAATGATCTCAGCCACCAGATCCACCAGTTTGATGTCCTGCTCCATCTGTCGCCGGGTCTTGGTCATATGGCCGGGATACCACTGGATATTGAATCGGGAATTGTTTTGGTTTTCTGCCATATTCTCCTCCTGCTTTCACGAAAACGCCCCTCACAGCCGATGCGGCGAGGAGCGTTTGTTATTTCTATGTTTATTATAGTACAAAACCGTGTTTGAAAAGTCAAGTCCGGCCCCCTTAGGGACTCATCCACACCCAAATAAACAAACCGGACGCCGTTTTGATGCGTAGTCAAAACGGCGTCCGGGCATGGAGCAGGTAAAGGGAGTCGAACCCTCCTATCGAGCTTGGGAAGCTCGCGTTCTACCGATGAACTATACCTGCAAATCATCGGAAAATGGCTGCCAAAGTATTATACCACTCATCCCCCCTCTTTTCAACCCCGTCATATTGCCCAAGTTTCCTCGTTCCAAATGGGCATTTTGTCCAATCGCACCGTTGCATTTTTACTTTTCTGTATTGTGCCTTTCCACTCTGCCGGAACCTGGTTTCGAACCATTCGGTTTTTCTGGTCATGGCAGGCCCGGCCAGTGCACGGGCCTGCAGCTCCAGGAAGCCGTATTCAGCCTCCTCCTGCGGCGCCGTTCCTTCCTCTGCCCCTACTGGCACTACCAGCATCGAAGCCAGCGTGGCAAGGACCAGGCACAGGGTGATCAGGCGCGTTGTCCATCCTTTCATGGGAAACATTCCTCCTACAATAAAGTTGCGGTTTAAGGCGCGTGCTTTGGGGTAAAAATAATCGGTAGAGAGGGCAGTTCGCCCTCTCTACCGATTGCTTGACCAATGTTGTTTTCGTTTACCACTTATCCAGTTCGT
The DNA here is from genome assembly GCA_045602885.1 of Oscillospiraceae bacterium. Taxonomy (GTDB): domain Bacteria; phylum Bacillota; class Clostridia; order Oscillospirales; family Oscillospiraceae; genus JAJPXI01. Next base: position 14,453 of record JAZSCJ010000060.1, on the reverse strand, counting down.
ACTGCTGGAACAGGCTGTCGATGGTGAGTGTGCCCTCAAATCCACTGTAATTACTCGGCCGTTTGCTGCGAACTACGGCAAGTGAGTTATTGTACGACTTGGTGTGGCCGGGCTGGCCAATCGAAATCACACAGGCATTCCCACTCGAGTCCATGACACAACGGAACTCGCGTCCATCCAGCCAGCGCAGGGCACTGGGCTCGGCCGTGCCGTTGTACTCGTGGATCTCATTGAGGAAGACATCGTGTACGGCGTTATAAGCTTCCTGCCAGGATGCGGGGTAGGCTACCTGGAGTACCTGCTTGAGCCACTGGCGGCCGGCGTAGTTGAAGGACGAGGTGCTGTCTACATAGTAGTTGCCTTCACGCAGCGTAACCACCAAGCCGCCGTTCTCGGTTCCGTTAAAGTGATTTATTTCAACCCGACCGATCTCGTCCATGGTGGGGGTGCCGTCAGAATAAAGCGTAGGTATGCCGGTCGATTCACTGTATTTGAGAATGCCAGTTGCCTTGTACATCTCGAAGATCTGCTGGTTGGTCAGAGTTTCCACGTTCGAGTCCGTTGCCTTGACAGCCGCTTTCAGCCAGCCGGCGCGAACAAGCATGGTGGCGACCTGCGCACGGGTGAAGGCGCCGTCGGGCCCGAAGGTGCCCTGGTCGTCTATACCCTTGATCAGACCGACCTTATATGCGTTTAGCGCACTGGTGCGGTACTGGAGGGAAATGTCGGCCCAGTCGGGGATGGCCTCATAGGTCAGCGCAGGGCGTGCGATGGCTTCTGCCTCAGCGCCCATTCCCAGCGCTTTGACGAACATATAGATGGCCAGTTCACGGGAACAGGGCACGGCGTAATTCGCTGCCGTATAGTCGCCCTGGCTGGGCAGGCACTTGCTTGTTTCTACGCAGTATTTCACTGCGCCATAGCCCCAGTAGCCGTTGGCCGCCTGGTCGTCTACGCCCTTGACGTTGCAGATGATCTTGGCCAGCTGGTCGATGTTCAGAATATCGTCGGGTCCGAACTTGCCGTTGCCATAGCCCTGCACCAGACCACCGTCAGCGATGCGGTTGATCTCAGCAGCCGCCCAGTGGCCGTTGACATCGGTAAAGCGGGGTGCTGCGAAGGCGAAGCTGGTGAAAGAGAGGGCACATGCCAGTGCCGACGCCAGCAATGCGGATACGAAATTTTTGCGTTTAATCATGAGTTTTCCTCCTTATTACTTAAATTTGATTGAAATGGCCAAAAGCGGCCTTGTCTGCGCTATGTTGTGATTATACAACAGTTTCAGCGCTCATGCAAGCGATGCGAAAGGTAGGCAATCCCAATCTTAATGTGTTTTGTGCAAAAGAAAAAGCCGCAGGAGATTTCTCCTGCGGCTTTTGTGAGCGTGTTAAAGAGCTTTTACCTCTTCAAGAGACAGTCCTGTAGCCAGTGCAATCAAATCGTCCGGAAGAGTGTCCTTGAGGGCGCTTGCGCGTGCTTTCGCTTCGGCGTGAGCTTCGGCACGGCCTTCGGCGAGACCTTCGGCACGGCCTTCGGCGCGCTGGGCTTCCAGTATTAAGGTATACTCAACGTGTCAATAAGGTAAGGATGTATTGCAGGTCCACGGCGCAAAACTGCACCGTGGCTCAGGATGCGGATGAGTTGTTCTTTGGAATCAGCTGGGAATCCATCGTCATCCAACGGCAATTGACCACACCACAGGGTGTGGATTTTTTTGATATTTTTTCATTCTTACGATATATCTTAGTGTCAAACAGGAACTGAATGTGTTACACTAAACCCAGAGAGGAGATGTCGCCCCCATGACAAAACGCTTACAATGGCTTTCCGCCCTGATCACTCTGCTTCTTTTGGGCGGCAGCGCGCTGTTTCTTTGGAAAACCGGCTTTTTCTCCGCTCTTTCCTCCCCGGCCTCCATCGAGGAATACATCGCTCGCTTCTCTCCCTACGGACAGCTTGCTTTTTTTCTGGTTCAGCTATTTTCGGTGATCCTGGCCCCCATTCCCAGCAATATCACCGCATTAGCCGGCGCGCTTCTGTTTGGAATGTGGCAGTCCTTTCTTTTGACCTTTTCCGCGATTCTGCTGGGCTCTTATCTAATGTTTTCCCTGGCCCGCGCACTGGGCCGCCCCTTTGCCGACAAGCTGGTCAGCCGTAAGATCTCCGAAAAATACTTAGCTGTCATCCGTGCCAAACAGGATGTCGTTCTGCTTCTGGTCTTTCTGTTCCCCTTCTTTCCCGATGATATCATCTGTATTCTGGCCGGGTTGACTACCATTTCTCCCCTGCGTTTTTTTGTCATTGCTCTGATTGCCCGTCCGTGGGGACTTCTGGTTGCCTGCGCCGTGGGCAGCGCTACCGTTGCCATCCCCTTATGGGGCATGGTACTGCTTGGCCTGGGCGGCGTTGGGCTGCTGGTGTTTGCCATAAAGTACGGCGATCGTCTGGAACAGGCTTTGTTACAGAAATTCAAACGCAAATAGCCTAACACTAATTTATATTAAAAAGCGCTGCGGAGTATTCCGCAGCGCTTTTTCGATGGATAAAAAAAGGAGTGGGAAAACCCAATGGGTTCGGTTCGTGTCTTTGTATCGGTTTGATTTAGATATTTATAATTTCGTTCAGATGTTCCACATCCGACGAGAGTGCGCGAGCCATTTCAGAACTTTCCGAGGCCATTTCGGTGTTTGTGGAAAGCAGTTCGTTGATCGCGCGGATGCTCTCGGTGATCTCCTTCACGTCGTCCTGCTGACCTTCTGCCAACGCGGTGATCTTCTTGACATGAACCTCGCTCTCGTGGGAGCATTTCAAGATCTCGTCCATGTTCTGGGACGCGGCCATAGCGTACCGCGTTCCGGTTTCGACGGCCTCGATGGATGCGCCAATCAAGGTTTCTGTATCCTTGGCGGCCACTGCGCTCTTGGTGGCGAGGTTGCGCACCTCGTCGGCAACCACGGCAAAGCCCCTGCCAGCGGCACCGGCTCGTGCCGCCTCGACTGCGGCGTTCAGCGCAAGGATGTTGGTCTGGAACGAAATATCATCAATGGCTTTGATGATCGTACGGATTTTTGCGGAGGTATCGTTCAAGTGATCCATCGCCTGGATCATCTGGTGCATGGTTTCGTTGTTCTCGGTGAGAATCGCCACGCTACGGGATGCGGCCTCGCTTGCGGCGGCAGAGGCCGCAAAGCTCTCCTCGGTTTGTGCGGCGAAGTTTTGAACATTCACATGAATGTCGGCAACTTTGCTGGCCTGCTCCGCCGCGGCGGTGCTGAGTCGGTTGGCGATGTCCAACATCTGACTGGAGGAGCCGTCCAGATGTACCGCAACCTCAGTCACATGACGGATCGTGCTGGACTGGGTATCCGCCATCTTCTGGCTGTGCTCCATCTGCACACGCACTTCGTCCAGAAGAGAATCGGCTTTCTTGGTGGCCTCAACAGCATCGTGGATGCTTTTGATACTGTCCTTGAGCAACAGTTGTACCATCCAAGCCGCAATGTTCAAACCGAGGATGCCCTTGATGATCAAGCCGAGGTCGGCACCGATGTAGACTTGATTCCGGAAAAAGCAGGCCAAAACGAGAATGACATCTGTGAGCACCCAGGCAATTCGGATATTGCGCAGGTCGTAGTAGATGCTGCCGATGGCGACGTTGCCTGCCAGCAACGCAAACATGCTGTGCAATTCACCCTGCACGGCGGACAGCGCCACGATCACGATGGCGGTTGCCTGCGTCAGGAAAGTACCCTTCGCGATTTTGGAGGCGTTCTTCATGGCAAGCAATGCGATGACGGGGATCAGAATGCCCGTTCCGATGGTACACGCTCCCATAAGGAACGCTTTGCGTACAACGCTGATAATGCCAAACAGGGCACAGACTCCAAACACCAGTAAAGCGTGAGTTTGTATGATCTTATCTGAAATTTCTTTGACCGACATGAAACCGACCTCCGTATTTGTAGGTGATTGTAAAAATTATATCTTCAATCGACAAAAAACGCAATATGACGTAACAATTTAAGTGTTTCGAGGTAATTTTTGTAGAAGTTGACGATTCATCTCGCTTCATGCGGCCCAGCTCTTTGGAAGACGCAGTTTGCTCGTTGAGATATGCCATGATCCTCAACGAGCAAGGTTTCGTCTTTAAAACTAAAAATAAAGAGAGGACGGAAACCAAACAGTTTGCGTCCTCTTCTATCGTTTCCGTATTGGAACAATAACGCTTACAGGCGCTCCTTGACCTTAGCGGCCTTGCCCACGCGGTCACGCAGGTAGTACAGCTTGGCGCGGCGAACCTTACCGTGGCGAACCAGCTCCACCTTCTCGATGGCGGGAGAGTGGACGGGGAACACCTTCTCAACGCCGACGCCGTAGGAAACCCGACGAACGGTGAAGGTCTCCTCGATGCCGCCGTGCTTCTTGGCAATGACGGTACCCTCGAACACCTGAATACGCTCGCGGTTGCCTTCCTTGACCTTCAGGTGAACCTTAACGGTGTCGCCGATGGCCACTTCGGGGTGATCTTCCTTGACGTACTTGGAAACGAATGCTTGCATGAGATCCATTGTGATTTCCTCCTGTTTTATAGGCGTTCATGCGCAATCGAAGATCGGTTCGCAGAGGACCACCCTTTATTAAGACTGCAATATGTTACCACAACTTTTTCCAAAAGGCAAGCACTTTTTCATTTTCTTTGATTATTTTATTACACTCACAAGCAACCATACCGCAACACACAGCAACGTCAGATTCCCCCACCTTTGCCACGCGGCCCAACCAAGCCCCAAAACTGCCCCGGCGCAGAGTACAGACAGGGCGTTTACCACCCGCTGCGCCCCCCCGGGCCAGCGCATACTTAACAGACAGCGCAGAATGCGCCCCCCATCCAGCGTCCCAATAGGCAACAGGTTGAGCACGCCAAGACAGCAATTCAACCCGGCAAGTAAGTGCCATTGCAGCCGTGCACAGCCCCACGCCAGCACCAAATTGACCATCGGCCCGGCCAGGGCGGCAACCACTTCCCGTCCATAGGACAGCAGGTACGCGCCATCCAGCTCCAGCACCGCCCCCACCACCGTCAATCGCAGCGCACGCACTCGCCCGCCCAGCAAAACAACTGCCGTCCAATGGGCCAGTTCATGCAAGGCTGCCGCCAGCAGCACACACAGCACCATGCTCTGTCCGTCCAGATAGATCAGCGCCGCCACCAGCAGCAGAAAGCCCGACGAGCAGGAAATGCGCCCCGGCTCAAAGCGTTTCAATATAGTATGCCGGGTTCAATCGCACCCCATTGCGCTCGATTTCCCAATGCAGATGCGCCCCAGTGGTGTCCCCGGTATCCCCCACCGCGGCAATGGTCTGCCCCACCGCTACGCTTTCCCCCTTTCGGGCAAACAGCTGGCTGCAATGGCAGTAGAATGTGGTCACGCCGTTGCCGTGGTTTAACTGTATGTAAAGGCCATAGGCTTCACTTTCACCAATGAAATCCACCGTTCCCGAGGCAAAGGCGGCCACCGCCGTACCCTTGTCAGCGGCCAAATCGATCCCGTTGTGAAAGCAATACGTGCCCGTGATGGGGTGATCCCGATAGCCGAAGGACGAGGACAGCTCCCCCTGCACCGGCGTAACCGTTTCTGCGATGCCAAGGGAAACATATTCCATGGTGGCGTCAGTCGGCGGTTTCGGACCGGTATATGCCGGGATCGACTTGACCGGTTCCGGCTGAGGCTGTGGCTCGGGTTCGGGCTGCGCCACTTCCTCCGTCTGCAAGGTGGGCATCTGTGACGGAACGGAAATGCCCCGTCCGGCCAGTATGGCCTGTGGCGTGGCGCTCTGTGTCAGCGTTGCAGCCATGCGCTTTGCTTGTGGATCTGCCCGAAGCGCATCGGATACCGTCTTCTCGTTCGGCCGCGCTCCCCCCAGTATTTCAACCGACAGCTTTGCCAGCGTTTCCTGTACCGGCTCACCCTCGGCCAGCGCAGCCCCGACTGCGGAAAATGCACCGGCAAAGTCGGTGTCCGACTGAATCATCTGCAGCAGCGCGTCCCCGGTCTGAAACACTTCGGGCGCCACACCTTTTCCTACAAATACCACTAGAAAAAGCACCACACACACGATCAACTGGATCAACCGCCGCTTTTCCCGAAGGCCCAAAGCCACCGTTCGGCCGGATTTTACACGATGCACAGCATAGTTCTTTTGCATTTCTGCCCACTCCTTTTCGTGGCAGTATATGCAAAAAGAGCCCGGGCTATGTCCACAAAAAAAGCGTACGCACCGATCGCTCGGTACGCACGCTGTTACTTATTTTTTCAACTGTTCCAGCAGCTTGGTGCAGCCTTCGTACACATCGTCCCAAGTGGCGTTGAAATCGCCCGTGTACCACGGGTCAGCCACCTCACCGGGACGGTCGGTATAGTCCAGAATCAAGCTGACTTTTCCTTTGGGATCGTTGTTGGTCATGCGCATCAGATCGCTTCGGTTGGCATTATCCATGCAGACGATGTAATTAAACATTTGATAATCCAGCCGGGTCATCTGCCGGGCACGGTGATCACCGCAGGGGATCCCCTTCTGCCTAAGCTTGCGCCGAGTACCACGATGCACGCCATTGCCGATCTCCTCCCGTGAGGTGCCGGCAGAGTCAACGTAAATCTTCTCCTCCAACTTAGCCTGCTTCACCAAATGCTTCATCACGTATTCGGCCATAGTGCTTCGGCAAATATTGCCGTGGCAGACGAAAAGTACCCTGATCATACGCAAAAACTCCTTTTGCATGGTGGATTCTCTTATGGCTGATTTTACCACATATAAACCGCAAATTCTACCCCGTCGTTGAGAAATATATTTACCGTCAGCACGCACTTGCACCTGCCATCTTTGTTTTGGAAGAAACAATTGACAAGCCCAAATAATTGTGGTATGATAAATCCTGCGTTTGGGCAAGCTCGGGTATACGGAGAGATGTCCGAGTGGTTTAAGGAGCCGGTCTTGAAAACCGGTGACTCGCAAGAGCCGTGGGTTCGAATCCCACTCTCTCCGCCACATTTTATAATCCTTTGTTCTTACAGCCATGCAGAAGTACCCAAGTGGCTATAAGGGGCTCCCCTGCTAAGGGAGTAGGCGGGTAAAACCGTGCGGGGGTTCGAATCCCCCCTTCTGCGCCAGAAAGTCGGCATCCTTGGATGTCGGCTTTCTTTGTTTTTCATCTTCCATAAAAGCCGGGCCGCACCGAAATCGGTGCGGCCCGGCTGCCGTTTAATCGGAAAGCAAAATGCGGTCGTTGTCCAGGTCCCGGCCGACCCCGGCCTTAAACTTGCGCAGCAGGTCATCCACCGTCAGACCGCGCCGCTCTTCTCCGGCAATGTCCAGCACGATGTTGCCGTCGGACATCATCAGCGTTCGGTTGCCCAGATCCAGCGCCTGCTTCATGTTATGGGTGACCATCATGCAGGTGATGTGATCTTGCTCCACGATTTCTTTCGTTAAGGCAAGTACCTTGTCAGCCGTTGCAGGGTCAAGGGCTGCGGTGTGCTCATCCAGCAAAAGTAGCTTGGGCGGATGGAAGGTGGCCATGAGCAGTGTCAGTGCCTGGCGCTGACCGCCCGACAGCAGGCCTACCGGCTGTTTCATACGGTCTTCCAGTCCCATATCCAGCAGCGCCAAGCGGTCACGAAAGCGCTCTTTATCCTTGCGCCCGATATGGGAAAACCAGCCGCCGCTTCCGGCGGCCAGCGCCAGATTTTCTTCGATGGTCATGCCCGGAGCACTGCCGCGCATGGGGTCCTGGAACAGACGGCCGATGCTCTTGGCGCGGCGGTATTCCGGCATAAAGGTGATGTCGCAGCCATCCAGATGAATGGAGCCGTGATCGGTAAAGAAGCTGCCGGCCACGGCGTTGAACAGGGTGGATTTGCCGGCACCGTTGGAACCGATGATGGTCACAAAGTCGCCGGGGGCCAGATGCAGGGACAAATCCCGGATGGCCGTTTTCTCGTTGACGGTTCCCGGGTAAAAGGTCTTGGAGATGTGATCGATCTTCAGCATGGTTACCGCCCTCCCTTCATGGCCCGTTTATAGGCAAGCTGACGGCGCACCGTAGGCCATTGCCGCTTCAGATAGGGTGCGGAAATGGCGATGATGACGATGACCGAAGAGACCAGCTTGAGCATAAAGGCCGGCATATCAAAGCGCAGGGCGATGGTATACACCAAGCGGAAAATAAACGATCCCAGCACCACACAGACGGCGCGGCTGAGGATGCTGCCCTTATTGCGCAGGGTGCGGCCGATCAACAGCGACGCCAGCGCAATGGTCACCATGCCGGTACCAATGTTGACCTCGGCCGACTTCTGGGACTGGGCCAGCAGGCACCCGGAAAGGCCGGTGAAGGCGTTGGCCACGCACAGACCCACCGTGGTGGTAAACACCGTGTTGATGGACGAGGCACGCACCATATCCGGGTTATTTCCGGTGGCACGAATGGAAAGACCCAGCCGGGTATTCAAAAACAGGGTCAGCAGTGCCACCCCGAGCGCCACAACGATCAGCGAAACAATCAGCTTGTACTGCCCTTCCAGCGCTGTTCCTTTCAGCCAACCTTTCATCAAGGTAAATACCGTATCCGCCTTATTCATGTTCAGCAAGGAGGAGCCGCTCATCACCGCAATGTTGATAGAATACAGCGCCGTGTTGACGATGATGCCGGAGAGCAGACTGTCCACACCCAGCTTGGTTTGCAGCATGGCAGTGACAAAGCCCGAGCACACACCGGCCAGCATGGCCGCTGGGATGGAAAGCAGCGGATATCCGGCCAGTGCCACCACTGCGCCTACCGTAGCACCCAGCGTAAAGCAGCCGTCGGTGGACAGGTCACAGACGTTGAGCATGGAGTAGCTCAAAAACAGCGCCAGCACGGTCAGCGAGCAGATCAGACCCAGCTCCAGCGCCGTCTGGCCCAGCGATAACAGATTTGACAGATCCATAGCAGATCCTCCTTAGGGGATTTGGGGGACAGAGGTATTCTCCCCTGTCCCCGTTGCGATTGCATTGTTTTATATCAGCGTGTCAGCCGTTTTCCAGCTCGTCAAAGCTTTCGGCCGTGGTGATGCTCTGCACCTTGGTGCACAGAGGGGCAAAGGTCTCCTCTACGGCGGCAAAGTCCAGGCCAAGTGCCGCGCAGGTTTCCGTGTTGACGGTAGCCGTGCCGTTGTCGAAGGTCATGACTGCGGTAGCCGCGGGATCCTTACCCTCCAGCAGGATGTCAGCCACCATATTGGCCGTTTCCACGCCCAGATTGGCATAATCCACGCCGTAGCCCAAAAACGCACCGTTGAGTGCAAAGGAGTCGGCGCCGGTGTAATGGGGAATGCCCGCGTCAATAAAGGTTTCGTAAATGGACAATTCGGCCATCATAATGGTGTTGTCGGTGGGGGTAAACACGGCATCCACGCCATCGGCCACCAGAGCTTGGGCGGCCAGCATCACTTCGTCGGTGGTGGTGCCGGTGCGCTCCACATAGGAAATACCCTTGCTGTCCAGATATGCCTTGGCTGCGGCAATGGGCGTGGTGGAGGAATCCTGGCCCTGGTCGTAGAGCAGGCCGATCTGATCGGCGGCAGGATTGGCCGCAAAAATCAGATTCATGATGGAATTGGTGTCCAGATAGTCCGACGTGCCGGTGATGTTGGCGCCGGGTGCCTCCAAACTCTCCACCAGACCGGCGCTGATGGGATCGGACACAGCGGAAAAGATCACGGGGATCTGATTGTCTTCGGTGGCCGTCTGCATAGCGACCGCCACGGGCGTGGCCACGCCAACCATCAGATCCACCTCGTCGGCGATGAAGTTGGCAATGATCTGGTTCATGACGGTAGCATCGGCATTGCAGTTGTCGTACTCGATCTCAAAGGTGACGCCCTTGGCCTGGCCGATGGCATCCAGTTGATTTTGAATGTTCTCCACGATCTGGTTGAGGGATGCATCATCCACATAGTTGCAAATGCCCACCTTGTAGGTCGTTCCGTTATCCGGCTGCGGTTCGCCCTGGTCGGAGCAGGCGCACAGCGATGCGATCAGCGCCAGCGCGGCGATCAGGGAAAGGATTTTCTTCAATGTGTTCTTTTTCATGGTAATATACCTCCATTAGTTTGCCCGTTGGGCAGAGAATTTTAGGGTGGCGGATGGAGGGGCCGTTGCCAGCGGCCTTATTGGAAAACAAAAAGCGCTTTCATCCCACCTATGGGACAAAAGCGCCTGCTTCTGCGATACCACCCAAATTGACGTATAAAACGTCCACTCGCTTCACGCGCCATCACGCGTGCCCGATGGATAACGGGTGGGGTCCCGTCGGCATCTACTAAGGGTCTCCCCGGTTCAAGCCGCCCTCGAAAGTCCATTCGCCGGGTCTCTTGGGCTCCGCTTCCACCGCCCGGAGCTCGCTAAACCTTGAAATAACCGGTTACTTCTCTTTCTCACTGGTTTGCTTTGTTTGGTTGTTGTTTGCATTATATGCACCCATCGGGGATTTGTCAACCCCGTTACACAACTTTTTTGCACTAAAGCAAAAAAGTTACCGTTTTCGCAGAAAAGAGAACTTGGTTTCCGAGCACAGGATGCTGACAAAGATCAACACAAAGCCGAAAATCATGGGTGCAGTGGGGTTCTCGTCAGCGAACAAAACGGAAAAAAGCACGCCAAAGGGCGCTTCCAGCGCCAGCAGCACTGCGGCGGCCGAAGGGTCGGTATACTTCTGTCCCACGTTCTGGAACAGCAATGCCAGCGTAGTGGCCGCAATGGCAAGATAAAGCAGTACCAGCCAAGCTTTACCGGACAGACCGCCCACGGGCAGACCGTTGGATACAAACGCGCCAAGCCATGCCAAAACAGCCACGCCTGCAAACTGCAGGGTGGTCAGCAGGAAAATATCGCGCCCCTTGGAAAAATGCGCCACCGCCACAATGTGGCAAGCATACAGAAAACCGCCGATCAGGGTCAGTGCGTCCCCGCGGGTCAGCGCAAAGCCGCTGTCCCAGGACACGAACCCGATGCCGGCCATGCACAAAACGGCGGCCAGGACATGGAACTTATCCGGGCGTGTGCGGTCAATGATCCAGTACAAAAAGGGAACGATCACGCAGTAAACGGCGGTAAAAAAGGCGTTTTTTCCCGGCGTGGTGTCCATAAGGCCAAAATTCTGCACGGCATAGGCCAGAAACAGCAGCGTGCCCATAACACCGCCGCCCAAAAAGTAGCTTTTGTCGATGCCCTTCCACTTCTTCCAGAAAACCACGGCCAGCACGACTGTCGCCAATGTGAAGCGAAAGGCCAGCATAAAGTAAACCGAAATGTCATTGAGCGTATCCTTCAAAATAAAAAAGGTGCTGCCCCAGATAATGGTGGCGATCACGATCAGCGGGCGCGCAAGTTTTTTCAAAATAACATCATTCATGGGTTGTAACTGCTCCTCAAAATATGGTAAAATCATCTAAATGGGGTGAATCCATGGAGAAATTGGCGCAGGAGTTCTATTGCCGGGACACTTTAACGGTCGCCCGGGAACTGCTTGGCTGCTACCTGGTTCGCGTGTGGAACGGAGAAAACCTGGTCTGCCGCATCACCGAAACCGAAGCCTACATCGGCCGTTGTGACAAGGCCTGCCATGCTTACGGCTATAAGCGCACCCAGCGCACTGAAACACTGTTCGCCCCACCGGGTACAGCTTATGTTTACCTGATTTACGGAATGTATCACTGCCTGAATTTTGTCACCGAGCCGGAAGGCGAACCGGCCGCCGTTTTGATTCGCGGCTTACAGGCGGTTTCCGGCACGGAAACCATGACACGGCTGCGCTATCCCAAGCACACCGGCCCATTGTCCCCCTATCAGCGCAAACACTTTTTGAACGGACCCGGAAAGCTCTGTAAAGCATTATCCATTGACCGATCGCTCAATGGCTTGGATTTGACCGGCGACACTCTTTATGTCACCCGTTCCGGGCAAACGCCGGAGCACATCCACACCGGCGTGCGCATCGGAATCGACTACGCCCAAGAGGCGGTAGACTTTCCCTGGAGGTTTTGGATATGAAACTGTTTGATTTGGACGGCACCCTGATCGATTCCAACTTTGTTTGGAAAGAGGTCGATCAACGCTTTTTGACCGCACATGGTCTGAAGGCCACGGACGAGTATCTGGCCGCAGTGGCGCAAATCACACTTCCGACCGCCGCAAGGTTTACCAAAAGCTATTATCGTCTGAGCATGAGTGCCGAGGCCATCATGTTTGAGTGGATGACGCTGGTCAAGGACGCCTACGAGCGACGCATCCCTCTCAAGCCGGGTGCGATGGAGTATCTGACGCTGGAAGCGGCCCGGGGTGAAACACTGGCTCTGGTCTCCTCCTGTGTGCCCTCGCTGGGTCATGCAGTTCTGGAGCGCCACGGAGTGGGCAAGCTGTTCCGCCACAAGATCTTTGCGCAGGAGCTTGGTCTGGAAAAGAACGATTCCAGATTTTTTCACCAGGTTTTGCGTGCGCTGCGCTGCACCGCGAATGAGTGCGTGCTGTTTGACGACTCACTCACCAACTGCACAGCCGCCAAGGCCATCGGCATGACGGTGGTGGGCGTGCTGGATCCCCTTTATGCCGAGGATGCCCTGCGCATGGCACAGACCTGCGACCGATGCATCACCGATTTCACCGAACTGCTGTATTAACCTCGTTTACTTATTCGCAGCCGCGCCATGGCTTGGCGCGGCTGCGTTTTTTATTGCTTGGTCATGTACTGGGCCGCTGTTTTGAGCATCAGTTTCTTGGTGCCCACTTTATCAAAGGCAATTTCGAGCAGCGCATCGCCGCCCATAGGCTGGATGGAAAGCACCATACCGGTTCCAAATGCTTTATGGGTCACCATATCCCCCTTGTGGAAGTCCGGAAGACTTCCACCCTTGGACGTGGCCGCCGGGCGAGGCGTATACCCACCCTGGATCCCAGTCGGGCGAGCCGCCGGGCGCGACGGCGTGGGCCGGGCGCTGCCGTAGCTGCCCGATGTGCGGGAGGAGCTGCCGTAAGACGACGCACTGGCAAAGCCGCTGCGGGTGGGACGGGCATAGCCCCAGGAATCGTCGCCGGAGGTGTCCAGCTGAGAAAAGGGACTGCGCCCCGTCTGCTCCACCAGTTCGGGCGGGATCTCGCCCACAAACCGGGACGGCCGGTTTGCGCTGGTTTTACCAAACAGCATACGCTGGGCAGCGCAGGTCATGTGCAGCCGCTGCTTGGCCCGGGTCATGGCCACATAGCACAGGCGGCGCTCTTCCTCCATCTCCTCCTGCTCGCCAATGGCACGAATGCCGGGGAAAATGCCCTCCTCTGCGCCGACGACAAAGACCACCGGGAATTCCAGGCCCTTGGCCGCGTGCATGGTCATCATGACCACGCAATCCTCTCCGGCATCATGGGCGTCCAAATCGGTGTAGAGGGCGATCTCATCCAAAAATCCGGCCAACGAAGGGTTCTCCGGCTGGTTTTCCAGATAACCGTTGATGGAAGTCAAAAGCTCGCGCACGTTTTCCAGTCGGGTGCGGCTTTCGGTATCGTTTTTCATTTCCAGCGCAGCCACATACCCGCTGCGCGCCATTACTTCCTCATAGAAGTTGGGCAGCGTCAGCTCCTGCGCCAGCGCACGCAGCGACTGCATCATGCCGGTAAACTGCGCCAGCTTGGCGGCTGCCTTGGACAGTTCGGGGCGCTGGTCTGCCGTGGTGATGACCGACCACAGGGAGACCCCCTCCCCTTCTGCCAGTGCTTGGGCGGTCTCTACCGTCGTAGCGCCGATGCCACGGGTGGGCGTGTTGATAATGCGGCGCAGACGCAGGTCATCCTCAGGGTTGTTGATGACACACAGATAGGCCAGCATATCCTTCACTTCGGCGCGGTCAAAGAATCGGGTGCCGCCAATAATGCGGTAGGGAATACCGTTTTTCTTGAAGGCCTGCTCAATCTGGTTGGACTGGGCGTTCATGCGGTACAACACAGCATGATCCTTCCAGGCCCGGCCGGTACGAAAACCTTCCATGACCTGGGTTGCCACATAGTGCGCCTCGTCATGCTCGTTCATGGCGGTGTACAGCTGTAGCTTGTCGCCCTCGTCATGCTCGGTCCACAGTTCTTTGCCCTTGCGTCCCTGATTATGGCGGATCACGGCGTTGGACGCTTCCAGAATATTCTTTGTGGAGCGGTAATTGCGCTCCAGCCGGATGACCCGCGCGCCCTTATACTGCTTTTCAAAGGACAAAATGTTCTCAATGGTAGCACCGCGGAATCGGTAGATGGACTGGTCATCGTCACCCACCACGCAGATGTTTTCCCACTTGCCGGCCAGCAGAGCGGCCAGACGGTATTGCAGGTTGTTGGTGTCCTGATACTCGTCAATAAGCACATAGCGAAACTTATTC
>JAZSCJ010000059.1:0-4862 GCA_045602885.1 Oscillospiraceae bacterium | reverse complement strand
CCGTGGGAGAACGCATGGCCGGCCCGGCCGTTCTCAGGAGGTGGCTTGAGCGTATCGGCAACGATACGCCTAGATAGATGGCTGTCTTGAATGACAGAACCCGGCTTACAGGTTTGCTTGCAAAAAAGGCGCACGGACACCGTGCTCCTTTTTTATTGACAGCACAATGTTCTTCCTGTTATAATCTAATTCAGAAAACCATATTTGGAGGTTTTTTTCATGAGCTTTTCTGTTATTGTCGACAGTTGTTGTGATTTGACGCAATCCATGCGTTCTGCCGGTCCCTTTCAAATCGTTCCTTTGACGATTTGTATGGGTGAGATGTCCTTTGTGGACGATGAGGCTCTGAATCAGGGCGCATTGCTCAACGCAATGAAAGAATGCCCGGATGCTCCGAAAACAGCCTGCCCCTCCCCGGCCAACTATCTGGACGCCTTTGAAGCCGCCGAGGGTGATATCTACGTGGTTACCCTTTCGGCCCTTTTGTCCGGCTCGCACAATGCCGCTATGCAGGCCGCACGCATCTTTCTGGAAGAGCATCCCGAGCGAAATATCCATGTGTTTAACTCCTGTTCCGCCTCGTCGGGCGAAGTTTTGCAGGCGCTGAAAATCCGTGAGCTGGCTCGTTCCGGACTTCCGTTTTCACAGGTCGTGGCCGAAACCGATCAGTTCATTCGTGAGATGAATACCCTGTTTGTACTTGAAACCCTGGATAATCTGAAAAAGAACGGTCGGCTGACTAAGCTACAGGCCGTGCTCACCGGGGCGCTGCGCATCAAGCTGATTCTGGGTGCTACACCGGAGGGTGAGATCTGCAAGCGTGGCCAGGCGCTGTCAGTCCGGCAGGGGCTGAACAAAATCATCGAGCTCATCGTCGCCGATAAAAATCACGCCGATCGCCGGCTTTGTATTGCCTACTGTAACTGCCGCGAGCGGGCAGAGCACCTGCGTATGCTGGCATTAAAATGCTGCAATTTCCGGGACGTCATCCTGTGTCAGACCCATGGCATCAGCACGGTCTACGCAAATGACGGCGGAATTGTCTGCGCATATTAACAACAAGAACAAATATGCTTATTCAGATAAGCATATTTGTTCTTTCTTTTCCCGTAAAAAAGTGGTATATTCTACGGGTAAACATTGGTACTGGAGTTATGATTATGGACTTATGTGATATTCAAGATATCAAGGCCCTTCTGGGCCGCCACGGCTTTCACTTTTCCAAAAGCATGGGTCAGAATTTTCTGATCGAAGGCTGGGTTCCCCGCGATATTGCCCAGGCATCGGGCGCTGACCGGGGCTTTGGCGTGCTGGAAGTCGGCCCGGGAATTGGCCCGTTGACAGTACAGCTGGCGCAGCGTGCAGACCGGGTGGTATCGGTCGAGCTGGACAAGGCTCTATATCCGGTTCTGGACGAAACATTGAAGGGCTATGACAATGTGGAAATCGTTCCCGGCGACATCATGAAGCTGGACATCCCGGCGCTGGTGTCGGAAAAGCTGCACGGCCTCTCCCCCATTGCCTGTGCCAATCTTCCCTACAACATCACCACGCCGGTCATCACCGCCATGCTGGAATGTGGATGCTTTCAGGCCATTACCGTTATGATCCAGCGCGAGGTTGCCCTGCGCATCTGTGCCCAGCCCGGCTCGTCGGATTATGGTGCGTTTTCGGTTTTCTGTCAGTATCACGCCCATTGTGAGCGCTTGTTTGACGTGGGACCCGAATGCTTTTTGCCTGCCCCCAAGGTAACCTCCTCGGTCATCCGTTTGACCCCCCGGCCCAAGCCGGAAGAGGTTGAGGATGAACAGGCGTTTTTCCGTGTGGTGCGTGCCGCCTTTGCCCAACGGCGCAAAACACTGCTCAACTCCCTTTCGTCGGTGTTGGGTGCCACCCACGATAAGGATGCGCTGCGTGCGGCAATCATCGACTGTGGACTGAGCGAAGATATCCGAGGCGAGCGGCTGGGCATTGCAGAATTTGCTGCCCTTGCTAAAAAACTTTTCCCAACTAAAGTTTAACTTGCTTTTACCTGGAACTTCTTATACAATGTTAGGTAATTGAGATCGAGGAGGAAAACCGTATGGCACCCACCAACAACCGCTATGTTCTGGACTGGATCGACGCCATGGCTGCGCGCACCTGCCCGGACAAGATCGTATGGATCACCGGCGAGGAAGATCAGCTCAACCAGCTGCGCGCCGAAGCTTGCGCCACCGGCGAGCTGACCAAGCTCAACGAAGAACTGCTGCCCGGCTGCTATCTGCACCGCACCGCAGAAAATGACGTGGCCCGTGTGGAGGACCGCACCTTTATCTGCTGCCGCAGAAAGGAAGACGCCGGCCCCACCAACAACTGGATGGATCCGCAGGAAATGTACGAAAAGCTGTACAAGCTGTATGACGGTTCTATGAAGGGCCGCACCATGTACGTCATCCCCTACTCCATGGGCGTGGTCGGTTCCCCCTTTGCCAAGTACGGCATTGAGCTGACCGACTCCATCTATGTGGTGCTCAACATGAACATCATGACCCGTGTCGGTGTGGATATCCTCAAGGCGCTGGGTGATTCTCCCGATTACATCAAGGGTCTGCACGCCAAGGCCAATGTCGATCCCGAGAACCGCTATATTGTCCAGTTCCCCGAGGATAATACCATCATGTCGGTCAACTCGGCTTACGGCGGCAACGTACTGCTGGGCAAGAAGTGCTTTGCGCTGCGCATCGCCTCTTACTTGGGTCGCAATGAGGGTTGGATGGCCGAGCACATGCTCATTCTGGGCATCCAGAATCCCGCCGGGGAGGTTCGCTATCTGGCCGCCGCCTTCCCCTCGGCCTGCGGCAAAACCAATCTGGCTATGCTGATCCCCCCTGCCGCTTACAAAGAAAAGGGCTGGAAGGTCTGGTGTGTCGGCGACGACATTGCCTGGATCCGTGTGGGCGAGGACGGCCGTCTGTGGGCCATGAACCCCGAAAACGGTTTCTTCGGCGTGGCACCCGGCACCAACGAAAAGTCCAATCCCAACGCGCTGCACACCACCATGAAGGACACCATCTTCACCAACGTTGCCCACAATCTGGACACCAACACGGTCTGGTGGGAGGGTCTGGACAAGAATCCCCCTGCCAATGCCATCGACTGGAAGGGCAATCCCTGGAACGGTACGCAGTCCACCGAGAAGGGCGCACATCCCAATTCCCGATTCACCGCTCCGGCCAAGAACTGCCCCTGCATCTCCCCCGAGTTTGAAAGCCCCAAGGGTGTGCCTCTGAGCGCCATCGTCTTTGGTGGCCGCCGCGCCAAGACTGCACCGCTGGTCTATCAGTCCTTTGACTGGCAGCACGGCGTATTTGTAGGCTCCGCCATGGCTTCCGAAACCAACGCCGCCGCCGCCGGCGCCGTCGGGGTTGTCCGCCGTGGTCCTATGGCCATGCTGCCCTTCTGCGGCTACAACATGGGCGATTACTGGCAGCACTGGCTGAACATGGGCGAAAAGCTGGGCGACAAGGCACCCAAGATCTTTAACGTCAACTGGTTCCGCACCGATGACGAAGGCCACTTCATCTGGCCCGGCTTTGGTGATAACCTGCGTGTACTGGAGTGGATCATCAATCGCTGCTTTGACGCGGTGGGCGCACAGGAATCCGCCATCGGTTACCTGCCCAACACCAAGGACATCAATCTGGACGGCTCGGGCGTGGACGAAGCCGTTCTGACCGGTCTGCTCAGCGTGGACCGTGAGCTTTGGAAGAACGAGATTGCCGGCATCCAGGAGTTTTATGACAAGTTTGGCGACAAGTTGCCGGCCGCTTTGACCGAGGAGCTTTCCAAGCTGGAAGCACGTCTGAAATAAATCGCTTTCATAAAAAAAGCGCTGCGAACGTAAGTTCGCAGCGCTTTTTATTACTTATTTTTCTTCCGGGTTCCCTTTCGGTAAACGACGCTTCTTTCTCTGATGCAAAATCACCCGAACGACAACTACCACAATCACAGCCAGAATGACCAGCGTGACAATGTTGCGTGCAAGCCAAAACGCAAAGTTTTGCAGCTCCTCACCCAAGTCAGACAGGCCCTCTTTCAGATTGGCCAACAATTTTGTGCCAAAGCTGTCCTGCAAGCTGGGATCGTCATCGATCCTTCTGACCTCCTCCAGACGGATGGTAAAGGTCGAGTAGCCGATCAGACTGTCATAGCGACGCAAGGTGGAGGTGTGCATATCGATCTCATACTGCACATCAGCCAGGGCGTTTTCCAGCGCGATGATATCCTCCATCACATCGGCCCGATCCAGCAGCGACAGCAGACGTTCCCGTTTGGTCGTCAGGGTCTCCAGACGAGCCTCGGTATCGTAATAAACCTCGCCAATATCTTCGCTGTTTTCCGAAATGGTGTAAAGGTGACCCACTTCACCTACCGCATCACGGAAGGTGACAAAGTGTTCCTTTGGCACACGCACCACATAATACGCGCTGCGCCATGAACCTTGATTATAGTACCCACCGGTCTCTACCTGCGCGGTTTCATAATACCCCTTCATCGACTCGGTCAGCGCAGCCAGTGCAGCTACCGAATGGTCAAAATCCACCGTTTGAATAGTCAGGTTTGCGCGACGGATGACCTTAGCGTTGGGATCGTTGTAGATCTCGCTTTCCGGTATGGAATTCATTGTGATAGAGCCATCCTGTGTGGCACCGGCCATCGGCACTTCCATTTCCCCCATATCAAACTTTCCGTTTGCCATGGGCGGAGCAGCCGGCTCGCTGGGCGCGACCACCGCCATGTCATCGGCCATACCCATTCCGCCGTTGCCGGCACCGCAGGCGGTCAATATAAGGGTGAATACAAGCAAGAGCGAAACCAAA
>JAZSCJ010000058.1:0-2409 GCA_045602885.1 Oscillospiraceae bacterium | reverse complement strand
CTTGCTCCGGGCCTGCCAGATGGTTTCGGCGGTTTTGACGCCGAAATGCTTGGCCGGCTCGTTTTTGGCCAGAATGTTGCCGTGGCGGGATTGTGGATCGCCGCAGCCGGCCACCGGCTTGTCCTGCAGCTCGGGGTGCTCCAGAAGCTCCACCGAGGCGAAAAAGCTATTCAAATCGCAGTGCAAAATAGTGCGCTCCATGGAAACACCCCCCTTTCTTTGAGTTGATTATAGTACACCTGTTCGATTCCGACAAGAGGAAAATCCCCGGGCCGAGTTCGGCCCGGGGGGTGTGCATCAGATGATACCGGCCAGCACCAGCATCAGCAGGATAAAGGTGGCCAGCAGTGCCAGCGAGAACAGCAAAAAGCCGAGGGAGAAGCTGGTTTTGCCCTTTTGGCCGGGGGTGACCAGATGGGCCTTGCGCAGTGCGCCCACCACGGGCTTATAGAAGATCAGCACAGCGGCCATGTTCATACCGCCCTTGACCAGGTTGAAGGGCAAAAAGACGGGCAGCAGCATGGCGGCCACAATGGAACGGTCCATCTTCATGTAGAAGGGAGTGACCAGATAGTTCCACAGCACCATGACGCCGGCCAATGCCAGCACGCCGGCGGCCAGTCCGATGACGGCGCCGAACATGGTGTGCTTTTTCTTGTACAGGAAGGACGCCGTGCAGCAGAAGGAGCTGGTGGCCAGTACGTTCATCAGCAGACCCCAGGGGCCGGTGTCGCTGACGGTGAACATTTCGATCAAGGCGACTACCACGGTGACCATAAAGGCGGCCAGAGGCCCGAAGATGAAACCGCCGATGCAGATGACGGTGTCCTTCAGGTCGAACTGGAGAAAGCCCATGACCTGGGGCAGCAGCTTGGACAGCAGCATGATGACATAGGCGATGGCGGCCAGCATACCCAGGGCGACCATGGTGCGTGTGCGGGAAAAAGGCTGGGTGCGTTCGGTGGGATTGTTCAGGGTTTCGTTGGCAGAGGACATAAGGGGTAACTCCTTTCAAAATGCAAAAACACCCGAACAGCCATGCCATTCAGGTGCCAACATCCAAAGGAAATGCGTGATTTTGTGACACATCTTCTTTCATCCAGACTATACTGTTGGTCCCGGAGTTTCACCGGATCGGCCATCCGTAGGGTTGCCCCGGATGGTTCGCGGACTGTACCGCCAGTGGGGAATTTCACCCCGCCCTGAAGACATTTCATTCAATTGTTTTTGCGTATACTATGAAGCGGTACAGGATACCGTTCTCGTCTATTATAGCAGGTGCTGGGGAAATTGCAACCATCAATTTTAGAATATTTGTTCGACTTTTCCTTGACTTGGAGGAGCGATTTGAGTAGAATGATAACGCAGGTAACGAAAGGAGGGGCGAAGATGGACCGAACAAAAACCTGCAGCTTTACCGGGCATCGGCCGGAAAAGCTGCCGTGGCGGTTTGACGAAAGTGATCCGCGCTGCGTCGATTTGAAGCTGCGTCTGCGTCAGGCCATTGAGCAGGCCTATCGGGACGGATTTCGCCACTTTATGACCGGGATGGCACGGGGTACCGACCAGTACTTTGCGGAAATTGTCTTAGAGATGAGGGAGTATTTGCCCGAAATCACTCTGGAGGCCGCCATCCCCTGCGAGGAGCAGGCCAGTCGCTGGAAGGATGCCGAGCGGGAGCGATATTTTTCTCTGGTGGAGCGCTGTGATCTGGAGACCATGATCCAGCGCAGTTACGATGCCGGCTGTATGCAGCGGCGCAATCGCTACATGGTGGAGCGCTCTTCCCGGCTGATCGCCGTCTACGACGGGATGCTGGGGGGAACGATGTATACCGTCAACTACGCCCAAAAACAGGGGCTGGATGTGGTTATACTGGCGTTGGAATCCGGTGCGCCGGATTTTGATATCGATTAGGAATAAAAACCGAGCGCTGCGAATGGTTCGCAGCGCTCGGTTTTTGTCTTGGAGAATTAGGCCAGCTGGGCCTTGGCCATTTCGGTCAGGGCGGTAAAAGCAGCCTTGTCGTTGACAGCCAGCTCGGCCAGCATCTTACGGTTGATCTCCACACCGGCCTTCTTCAGACCGTTCATGAAGGTGGAGTAGTTCATGCCGTTCATCTTGCAAGCGGCGGAGATACGGGTGATCCACAGCTGACGGAAGTCGCGCTTCTTCAGGCGACGGCCGGTGTAAGTGTAGGACAGGGACTTCATGACCTGCTCGTGAGCCATCTTGAAGTGCTTGCTCTTGGCGCCCCAGTAGCCCTTAGCCAGCTTCAGGGTCTTATTTCTTCTCTTGCGCGTCATCATCGCGCCTTTCACTCTAGCCATTTTGAAAAGCCTCCTATGTTAGGTAAAGTAATTCTTATTTGTAGAGGATCATGCGCTTGATTGCTGCTTCGTTGGTCTT
>JAZSCJ010000057.1:0-26421 GCA_045602885.1 Oscillospiraceae bacterium | reverse complement strand
GGGCGCAGGTTCGGGAATGGGCTCGGGCTCGGGCGCAGGTTCGGGAATGGGCTCGGGCGCAGGTGCAGGAGCAGGTTCAGGCGAGGGTTCGGGGGCAGGCTCGGGGGTGGGTTCGGGCTGTTCCAGATCGGTTTGCGCTTGGGTCGGGGGAGTGACCGCAGGAGGCGTGTCGCCTTCTTCCGGCTTTGCGCCACAGCCCGTCAGCGATACGAGCATAGTGGCCACTAAGATCGCTGCGAAAAGTTTCTTTTGCATGTTCCGCTCCTCCTTAAAATGATGTGTTTTGTGGTACTGGGGCATGGACCCGGTACGCAATTTCATTGAAAAGTCATTCAGCCCTGGCCGTAGTAGGCGTTTTTTCCGTGCTTGCGCAGGTAGTGCTTGTCCAGAAGCTCCTGCTGCATGACGCCGATGCCCGGCGTGATGGCTTCGGTATGGAATGCCATGAAGGCCAGCTCTTCCAGCACGACGGCGTTGTGAACGGCGTTGAGCGGGTCGGTGCCCCAGGTGAAGGGGCCGTGGGAATGGACCAGCACGGCGGGGATGTCGTCGGGGGATTTGTCCCGGAAGGTTTCAATGATGACATTTCCCGTTTCCAGTTCATACTGACCCGCGATCTCCTGCGCGGTCATTTTGCGGGTGCAGGGGATCTCGCCGTAGAAATAGTCGCCGTGGGTCGTGCCGTAGGCCGGGATGCCTTTGCCCGCCTGTGCCCAGCTGGTGGCCCAGCGGGAGTGGGTGTGCACCACGCCGCCCAGATTGGGGAAAGCGTTGTACAGGGCAAGGTGGGTGGCCGTGTCGGAGGAGGGCTTCCATTTGCCCTCCACGGTCTGGCCGGTCTGCAGCGAGACCACCACCATGTCCTCGGCGGTCATGTTATCGTATTCCACGCCGCTGGGCTTGATGACCATAAGGCCCTGTTCCCGGTCCACGCCGGATACGTTGCCCCAGGTGAAGGTGACCAGACCGTGTTTGGGAAGTTCAAGGTTTGCTTTGCAAACAAGCTCTTTCAGTTGTTCCAGCATAGGGGATTCCTCCTCGATCTTAGGTTAAGTGCTGCGCAGGCTTTCGCCCGCGCAGCACCGATGGTTATTTCAGTTTCCAGGCAAGGTCGTTCAAGAAGAGCTCGCGCTCCAGGGAAGCAACGGTAGTATCCTTGGTGATATGGACGAACTCAATGTCCATCATCTTGGCCCAGTCACGCATCTGCTCGGCAGAAACGTCATAGGACAGCACGGTGTGGTGTGCGCCGCCGGCCGTGATCCAGCACTCCACGCCGTCGGTCAGATTGGGCATGGCCTTCCACATGACACGGGCGACCGGGAGGTTGGGCATGGGCATAATGGGCTTGACGCATTCAATGTCCTGCACGATCAGACGCAGGCGGCCGCCCACGTCGATCAAGCTGACCACGATAGCAGCACCCTCTTTGCCCTCGAACACAAGGCGGGCGGGGTCTTTTTCATTCATGCCGATGCCGAGGAAGTGAGTTTCAATTCTGGGCTTGGCATCCTTGCTTGCCAGACTGGGGCAGACCTCCAGCATATGCGCGCCCAGAGAATACTCCTGACCGTCCACCAGATGGTAGGTGTAATCCTCCATAAAGGCGGAAGCGCCGTTGCCGCCCTCGCCCATGGCCTTCATGATGGCGGTCATGGCGGAGACCTTCCAGTCACCCTCGCCTCCGTAGCCGTAGCCCTGGGCCATCAGATGCTGGGAAGCAAGACCGGGCAGCTGTTCCATGCCGTACAGATCCTGGAAGGTGTTGGTGAAGGCGCGGCAGCCTTCCCGGTCGAGCATCTTCTTCATGGCGATCTCTTCCCGTGCCTGGTAGCGGATGGCATCGACGTTGTCGGTGGCAAAGTCGTACTTGCTCTTGTACTCGGCCATCAGAGCGTCCACTTCGGCATCGGTCACGGCGTTCATTTCCTTGACCAGATCGCCCACGGCCCAGGTATTGACCTGCCAGCCGAGCTTGGTCTGCACTTCCACCTTATCGCCCTCGGTCACGGCGACCTCACGCATATTGTCGCCAAAACGCATGACCTTCATGGTCTTGGAAACGGCAACACCGACGGCCGATTTCATCCAACCACCGATGCGCTCAATGACATCGGGGTTCTTCCAGTAGCCGGCAATGACCTTGCGGGGCAGGCGCAGGCGCGCGGCAATAAAGCCGTGCTCACGGTCGCCGTGGGCGGCCTGGTTGAGGTTCATGAAATCCATATCGATCTCATCGTTGGGGATCTCGCGATTGTACTGGGTGGCAAAGTGGCAGTAGGGCTTTTGCAGATTGGCAAGGCCGTTGATCCACATTTTGGAGGGAGAGAAGGTGTGGCACCAGGTGATGATACCGGCGCAGGTGTCGTCATGGTTGGCCTGCTTGACAATGTCGCTGATCTGCGCATTGCTCATGGCCGTGACCTTGTAGATGAGAGGGTAGGGAAGATGTTTGCTCATTTCCTCTGCCATTTCGGCCGAGCGTGCGGCAACGGTCTTCAGTACCTCTTCACCATACAGGTCCTGCGAGCCGACTACAAACCAGAAATTATAATTCATTACACTTCCTCCTCAAATCGCTTCGATTGCGGCTTTTTCAACCTGCAGAAGCTGCTTGTACTGCTCAATGTAAGTGCGGAAGCCCTCTGCGTCGGCGGCATCCGGGTTGACGGTGCTGCCCTTGACGTGGGCAAATACCTTGTGGTTCAAAAAGTCTTCCAGACTTTCGCCCGGGGCTTTTTTCAGACGATAGGCAGCCAACAATGCCATGCCGTAGGGGCCGCCCTCACCGGCGGTTTCCATGCACGTAACCGGGGCGTTACAGGCAGCGGCCATGTATTTCTGACCCACCAGCGGTGTTTTGAACAATCCGCCGTGTCCGGTCAGCGAGTCGATGGCGACCTGCTCGGAGGCCAGAATGTCCATACCGATCTTGAGCGTGGACATGGTGGAATACAGGCAGGCACGGAAGAAGTTGGCCAGAGTGAACTTGCTGTCCGGGCGACGAACCACCAGCGGGCGGCCTGCGTCGAGATGGGTCACGCCCTCGCCGGCCATGTAATTGCATACCAGGATACCGCCGCAGTCGCAATCGCCTGCAAGGCTGGCTTCATACAGCTTGGTATAAACCTCGCCCGTGGAGGGGGATGCGCCAAACAGCTGAGCCGTTTCACGCAGAACGCCCACCCATGCGTTGGAATCGTTGGTGCAGTTGTTGCAGTGCACCATGGCGACCGCTTTGCCCGTGGGGGTGGTCACCAGATCGATCTCTTCGTACACCTTCTCCAGAGGGCGCTCCAGAACGACCATGGAGAAAATGGAGGTGCCGGCAGAAACGTTGCCGGTTCGGGGCGCGACGGCGTTGGTGGCAGTCATACCCGTGCCTGCATCGCCCTCGGCCGGGGCAAAGGGAATCCCGGCAGGGAGGAGGTGGTCCAGAAGGGCGCTGCCCTGTTCGGTCAATGTTCCGGCGTCTTCACCGGCTACCAAAACGGCAGGGAGGACGTCAGCCAGCTTCCAGGGAAGGCCCAGTGGCGCAATGAGCGCTTCAAACTGAGCCAGCATGGTCTGGTCGTAGCAGTTTTTGCTGCTATCGATGGGGAACATACCTGAGGCCTCGCCAATGCCGATGGCATTGACGCCGGTGAGCATATAGTGGACGTATCCAGCCAGGGTGGTAATGTGCGCAATGCGAGAGATATGCTCCTCTTGATTGAGCACCGCCTGATACAGATGGGCAATGCTCCAGCGCTGGGGGATGTTGAAGGAAAACAGATCGGTGAGCTGCGCGGCGGCCTTGCCGGTGATGGTGTTTTGCCACGTGCGGAAAGGAACGAGCAGATTCCAGTCGGCATCAAAGGCGAGGTAGCCGTGCATCATGGCGGACACGCCCATGGCCCGGACGGTTTCCCGGTCGGTAATGCTGCTGATCGCCGCTTTCAGACCGATCCAAACCTCGTCAAGGTCATAGGTCCAAACGCCGTTTTCATAGCGTGAGGCCCAGGTATAATCGCCCGAAGAGAGGGGCGCAAAGGTTTCATCAATAGAAACGGCTTTGATTCGGGTCGAGCCAAGCTCGATGCCGAGGATTGTGGTTTCTGGCATGGGAATCCTCCATTCGTGGGAGATATTATTTGCGGTTCTTTCGCAGCAGAACGATGCTCTGGATGACAAGGAACACGCAAATCATTGCGGCGACCGTAATGTTGGTCCACCAAGCTTCGTCCAGACCGAGGGTGGAAACGATGTTCTTGATGGTGTTCAGCGACAGCACGCCGAAGAAGGTTCCGATGATGTTGCCGACGCCGCCGGAAAGCATGGTGCCGCCAATGATGGACGATGCAATGGCGTTCATTTCCGCACCGCTGGCATGGCTGGGAGAGCCGGAGCCGACGTGCATGAAGTAGACAAAGCCGCCAATACCGGCAAGGGTGCTACAGATCAGATGGGCCAGGAATTTGGTGCGCTTGACGTTGATGCCCAGCATGTTGGCGCTGTTCATGTTGCCGCCGACCGCATAGAAACTGCGGCCCAGTTTGCTCCAACGCAGCAAAACAAACAGAATCAGCACGATGACAATTGCAACAACGACACCCGGCTCAATGTAAGCAGGGACATACTTGCCCAGTCGGTTGACCGAGCCCATGCCCGGAATATAGATGCGGAGGGCCTTGAGTGCCTTAAAGCCCTCGTGCGCTACATTGAACATGGTTGAGTTTACAATGGTTGTCATGCCCTTTGCAAAGAACATACCTGCCAGCGTAACAATGAATGGCTGGATTTCCAGGTAGGCAACCAGATAACCCTGAACCACACCAAAGGCAACGCCGATCATAAGGGCGATCAGGAAGGCGGTAAACACACTGCCGTCGTTGTAGTCAAGGTGTACCGCGCTGCTCATGCAGACCAGTGCGGTGAGCGTACCCACCGAGATGTCAATGCCGCCAGTGATCATAACAAGGCTCATGCCGCAGGAGAGGATAATCAGGGCTGCGTTTTCATTGAGGATGTTGAAAAATGCCTGAGGCTTGCGGAAGCCCGAGCCAATAAAGATAATGGCGCAGATGTACATCACAATGAAAACAATGATGGTAATAGTGAGAAGAAGATTGGTGTCGGACATTCCGCCGCGGCGGGCAAGCTGACCGTCTTTTACAACTGCTTTCGATGACATATCACTTGCCTCCCTTCACGGATTTCCACAGCTTGGAGATTCGTTCACGCACAACGGGTGCGCTCAACACGACCAGAATGATAACAACGACGGCCTTGTATGCGGGAAGCGCATCAGAAGCCACGTTGAACTTGTAAAGCGTGGTGGTCAAAAACTGAATGACATAAGCGCCCAGGATGGAGGCACCCATGTTGAACTTGCCGCCGCTGAGGGCATTGCCGCCCAGAGCAACTGCCAGAATGGCATCCATTTCGATGTCCTTGGCGATGACCGAGTAGTTGATGGTGGAAATGCGGCTGACCTTGATCAAAGCCGCAACGGCCACGCAAAGGCCCAGGATCACATAGCTGAGGAACTTGATGAAGGTGGGATCAATGCCGTTGAGACGGGAGGAGTGGTTATTGATGCCCACGGCCTGGGTGTAAAGGCCAAGGGTGGTGAATTTCATGACCAGGAATATCACGATCATACACGCAATGGCAATAAACACCGGCGTCGGGATGGGGATTCCGGGGATAAAGTTACCGAAATAGCCGAAAATGGGTTCATTTACGATGGGAAGGGTATTGTTGTTGATCCATGCCGCAATGGAGCGACCTGCAGTATACAGGATCAGGGTGGCAACCATGGGCTGGATCTTGAAGTATGCTACAAGAACGCCGTTAAAGGCACCGAAAATCATGGCAACGATACAGGCGATGAGGAAAGCAACAATGATGGGAGCCTGCATGGTTTCGGGGCGTACCTGCTGTCCGCACAAAACGCGCAGAATGACCGAGCCGGCAATGGCGATGTTGGCGCCCACCGAAATGTCCTGTCCGCCGGAAGCGGCCGTGACCAGCGTCATGCCGATGGCCAGAATAGCCAGTTCCGAGGCGTTGTTGAGAATGGTAATGAGATAGCCCGACAAAACCGGGTTGCCATTGCTGTTTTGACCCATGGTGATCTTAAAGAAGCTGGGGTCGGCAATGAGATTGAATACAATCAGAATCAGCAGCGCGGCAATGGGGATAAAAAACTGCTGACGCACGATGGATTTGAAAAAGGAGCCAACGGAGCGTCCATTTGTATTCTGAAGCGTTTTCATATCAGCCTTCACCTCCTGCGATGGTTTCCATGATCTTGTTCTGCTCCAGATCTTCGCCGGTCAGTTCGCCAACCACCTTGCGGTCACGCATAACGACCAGACGGGAGCAGGTGCGAAGCATTTCGTCGATTTCCGAGGAAATGAAGGTAATGCTCTTTCCTTCGGCGGCAAGCTTGAGCACGAGCTTTTGGATTTCGACCTTGGTGCCGACGTCGATACCTCGGGTGGGTTCGTCCAGAATGAGGTATTTTGGGTTGGTCAAAAGCCAGCGGGCCAGGATGACCTTTTGCTGGTTGCCGCCGGAGAGCGACTTGATGGGGGTGTCGGAAGAGGCGGTCTTGATGTTGAGCAGCTTGATGTACTCATCGGCAAAGGCTTCGGCCTGTGCACGGGAGATGGGGCGGAAGAAGCCCTTCATGACCTGCATGGCGAGGATGATATTATCGCGCACGGAAAGATCGCCCACAATGCCGTCACGCTTGCGGTCCTCGGGCAGATAGCCGATGCCGTGCTTCATGGCGTCAATGGGCTTGTTGATCTTTACGCTCTGTCCATCCATGCTGACGCTGCCGCTGGTTTTGCGGTCGGCACCAAAGATGGCGCGCACGCACTCGCTGCGGCCGGAACCCAGCAGACCGGTAAAGCCGTTGACCTCGCCCTGACGAATAGCAAAGTCAAAGGGCTTGATGCCTGCCGAGCTGGAAAGCTCATGCGCCTCCAGAACGGGAGTACCCGTGGCTACGGCAACGTGTTCATCGCCTTTGCGGATGGAGGCCATATCGTCCAGTTCCTTGCCCAGCATTTTGGAAACCAGCTGAACGCGGGGGAGATCCTCAATGGCGTATTCACCCACAAGCTGACCGTCGCGCAGAACGGTGATGCGGTCGCAGACTTCATAGACCTGGTCCAGGAAGTGGGTGACGAAAATAATGCCAACACCCTTTTCACGCAGTCCGCGCATCAGGGCGAAGAGCTTTGCAACTTCCTGTTCATCCAGCGACGAAGTTGGCTCGTCCAGAATGAGGACCTTACAATCCATATCGACGGCGCGGGCAATGGCGACCATCTGCTGAACAGCGATGGAGCAGGTACCCAGCTGCTGGGTGGGGCTTGCGGGGATGTTGAGCGACTCCAGCAGCTTCTTTGCGCCCGAATTCATCTGTTTCCAGTTGGCAAAGGCACCTTTGGTTCGGCCGATATACATATTCTCTGCAACCGTCAAGTTGGGGCAAAGCGTGATTTCCTGGTAAACGGTACTGATGCCTGCGTTCTGGGCATCCTGGGGGGATCTAATCTGGATGGGACCTTGGTGGCCTTCAATTTGAATTTCACCACCGTCTTTTTCATAAACACCGGTCAATACTTTGATCAGCGTGGATTTGCCAGCTCCGTTTTCACCCATCAGGGCATGGATTTCCCCTTTGCGCAGCGTAAAATCGACGTTCTGCAATGCTTTGACGCCGGGGAAGAATTTGCAAATTTGTCG
The DNA here is from genome assembly GCA_045602885.1 of Oscillospiraceae bacterium. Classification (GTDB taxonomy): domain Bacteria; phylum Bacillota; class Clostridia; order Oscillospirales; family Oscillospiraceae; genus JAJPXI01. The sequence continues at coordinate 18,675 of JAZSCJ010000057.1, read as the reverse complement.
CAATTGCAATACGGGTTCCTGCATAAGATTTGCCTCCAATCCGGATAAGCTCAATGAAACATGTTTTTAGAATGGTCAATGATTACTGCCCGTTTGATTAAAACCGCACGCGGTGCGGATTCGCTCCGTACCGCGTGCGGTTAAGTTACCTATTCGACCTCATCAGAGGACACAACATCAATTAGATGCCGTACTTGTCAACGTCTTCCTGAGTGATGGTGTCAGCGGTAAAGAACTTCTCCTGCATCACGACGACCTTCTCGGCGGGAGTCTCACCAGCCTCGAGGACCTTGATGATGTCGTTGATGTAGTCAGCCTGGAAGGGGTTGCACTGGCCGTCATAGTCCCAGTTGCCGGCGAGCACTTCTTCCAGAGCCCACTTGTTGCAGTCAAAGCCCATGACGATGACCTCGCTGCCCTCGCCGCCGTGGGTGATGCCGGCAGCGTCCAGAGCGGCGACAGCGCCCTTAGCCATGTCGTCGTTCTCAGCGTAGATCACGTTGAACTCCCTGCCGGAGTCGATGACGGACTGAACGATCTGCTGAGCGTTCTCAGCGTTCCACTCAGCGGTCTGCTGGGTCACGATGTTCCAGTTGTCGTTCTCAGCGACCATCTTGTCAACAGCGCCGGAGCGGCCGATCTGAGCAGCGGAGCCCAGAACACCCTGGATGTGGATGATGTTGTACTCGGGGACGGGGATGCTGGCCAGCCAATCAACAGCCATCTGGCCCTCGAGAGCCATGTCGGAGACGATGGAAGCAGCGTACAGGCTGGGGTCAGCGTCGATGGTACGGTCAAACAGGATGACCTGAACGCCAGCGGCCTGAGCGTCCTGCAGGACGGTATCCCAGCCGGAGGTGCCGGCGGCGGACAGCAGCAGGTAGTCGACTTCGTTCTGGATCATCTGCTGAGCGGCAGCGATCTGCTCATCGTTCTTCAGGCTGTAAGCGAACTGAGCGTCATAGCCGTTCTCGGCACAGAAAACGCGCTTCATGTCAGCGTCGTTAGCGGTGCGGTAGCCAGACTCGTTGGGGTCGTTGTTGATGATACCGACCTTGATCATATCAGTGGGGCCGGCGGGGTTTTCGGGACCGGCGGGATTCTCGGGAGCAGCGGGGCCGCAAGCCGCGAGAGCCAGTACCATGGTCAATGCAAGAAGGGCGGACAGAAGCTTTTTCATTGACTTTTCCTCATCTTTCATTCTAAATTTTAGACACTCGTATCATTCATAATATGTATGTATGATTATTGAGTACCCATGTACTGAATTAAAGCACAATTATCCCACTCTGTCAATAGATTGTATTGCTTGTTGCACAAGTTTGTCATGCTTTTTCTACATCTTGTGCTACTTGTTACACAAATACGGGAACTAGAAAAAAATAACTTTTTTGGGAATCAAAAGGGGGATGTGATGAATTTTTTCTCTTTTTTAAACGTTTTGGGGCGTATTTGGGTGGATAAAAATTTGATTCATTTGCTTTGGCAAGGAAGATTTCAGCGGTGAAAAATTTTTTACAGCATGAAAAGACCGCACGGCGGATGCCGTGCGGTCTTGCATGTATTTTTAGGTTGCTTCCAGAGGGATATCGCCCAGATTGATGCTTGTTTCGGTGCACAGATTCGCAAAGACCTTGTCCCGGAAGCCCTCTGCGTGGAGTGTGAGGGTGAAGTGCTCATTTTCGGGGAGGTTTTTGAACCAGAAATCGCCGAAGGAATCGGTTTGTGCCGTGTAGGTTCCCGACTTTCCCTCAAGGGTACAGGTACCGCCGATGATGACTTCCTTTTCCACGGGGTCATACACCAGTCCGCCAATAAAGGGGCCGGGAATATTAAGGTAGTATACCTTCGGCTTGCAGCCACTTTCGGGGAGCATAACAGTAGCCGCTGCGATTTCTTCGGCAAACTCCTCTTCCTCGCCGAATTTCATGCAGTCGGTGGGGCAGGCCTCCACGCAGCGGGGGAGGGTGTAACCGTTGTCCAGCAGGTGGGCGCAGCCGGTGCACTTCTGACAGATGTGCTCGCTCTCATTAAAAAATATAGCGTCATAGGGACAGGCGTCCATACAGGCGCGGCAGCCGGTACACTTGGCCGGATCAAGGATGACAAACCCATCCTCTGTGCGGCGGTAAATGGCATCGTGCTTGCAGGCCGTCATACACACGGCGTTTTCACAATGACCGCAAAGCTGGGCGGTGTAGTGGATCTTTACTTTGGGAATGGTGCCCTGCACATGGTCGTGCACCTTGCACCAGAACTGGCCGGTCATGGGCTGAGCCTTGGCGTAAGGCGTCCAGTCGTTTCCGGCGTGCTCGTCCTTACAGGCCAGCTGGCAGTTATGGCAGCCGGAGCAACGGGAAACATCAATTACAAAACATTTGGCCATGCTTACTTTGCCTCCTTGCGGGGAATCTTGCCGATGTACATGGTCTTGGATTCCTCGTCCATTTCGGCAGGGTGAGCCTTTTTCTCCTCTTCGGTTCGGGCGTCACCGATCAGCCAGCCTTCCAGACAGACGCCGGCATCATAGTCCACCTTTCGTGCAAAGGCTTCGGGATAATCACGCTTCCAGCCTTCCATTTCTTCGCGGGTGACCTTTTCCACTTCCACGAGGAAGCCGGAGACTGCCATGCCGGTGGAGTTGGTGCCGGTCATGGAGGTGGGAGTGATGCAGTTGATGCAGCCGCCGCGATCCAGCCAGCCGGGGATGATGGGGTCCAGACGGGAACCGTGGTCCACATAAACGGTGCGGTCGATCAGCCGCTCGGTGACGTAAGCGGCACACAGCACGATGCCGCGCTCATTATAAATCTTAACGATGTCATGGTGCTGGATGCCGCGCTTTTCGGCCTCACGGGGGCTGATCCACATGGGCTCGTACTGATAGCCGTCCCATGCGCGGATCTTCATGGTTTCGACTTCGCGGTTCCAGATGATGTCATCACACTGGGCGTGCATACGCCAACGGCCGTGGTTGGACATCAGCAGCAGCGGATACTTCTTTGCCCGCTCGCTGGAAAGCCGCTCGTCGTGGGCAGGGCCCTTTTCGATCCAATGGGGAACCGGCTGGCGTTCCATATCGTCGGGCATGTGCTTTTCGATATCGGTGGAGGAGTACTCCAACAGTCCGGTAGGGGTGGTGAGGGGATAGGCTTTGGGATCTTTATAGAAGTTGTAAAGACCGGCCGGGATTTCCTGTGCGTTTTTCTTGCAGGGAACCACGAAGATCTTGCGCTGCTGGAATTCCTCCCAGCTCATATAGTCCTCACAGCCGGAAGCGGCGTAGAAGAAGCGCACGCGATCCTGCTCGGTCAGTCCATTGCCCGTATAGGCGCGGACGTACTCGGGGCCCAGCTTTTCGCAGACCTTGACGCATACGTCAAAGTCGGAAAGGCTTTCACCCACCGGTGGGCAGCAGGGATGCTCCAGATAGACGCTCTGGAACACGCCCGAGGACAGGTCGTTTGCGATGTCGTGCATCTCGTGCTTGGTGGCCACGGGGAGAATGAGGTCGGCAAAGTAGCAGTCATTCTCAAGCCAGGGGTGCTGGGCTACGATGGTTTCAATGCTCTCGTCACGATAAGCATCGGCAAACAGGTTGCCGTTGTTCCAGCACGTGACGTTACAGGGCGCGTCAGTCCAGATCATATGTACACGGCTGAGTCCGGGACGGGGGTAGATGATCCGGTCGAACTGATACTTGTTGGTGGGCTGACGGTAGTTGTTCTTGTCCGGCTGCTGGCTGGACGAGAAGCAATGCATACCGTACCATTCAGCGTGGCCCTCGGTAATGGCCCGATGGACAAGGCAGCGGGGGATAAACTGCAGCGGCGCAGGGAGCTTTTTGAACAGCTCCACCAACTCGGGGGCACGGCGCTGCTGTTCGGGGGAGAGAGAATAGCGCTCCATATTAATGGTAGGCGGCAAATCGCCGTCCACAGCGCGCAGACAGTCGCAGATTTGCGGCACCTTGGGCGCGAAATCGCCCTGGTAGGGCACCGGGAAGTCGACCGCCCACATATTCCATTCGATCATCTTGGCCTGATGCACGCCGGGCTTGCCCAGACCGCGCATACCCAGAAGCATGACCTCCAGACGGGCCGGCTCGGTGGAGTAGGGGCCGCGGATAAAGCAGCCGCCGTTTCCGTGCAGGATGGAAACGGTCTTTTTGGCCCAGTCGCGGGCAAGGGCCTTGATGGTCCACTCGCTGACGCCGCACTTTTCGCTTGCCCATGCAGGGGTCTTGGGGATGCCGTCCTCCTCGCCCAGAACGTATGCGGTGAACTTGTCAAAGCCGTAGGCATGCTCGGCGATGTATTCCTTTTCGTAAGTGCCCTCGGTGAGCCAGATGTAGGCAATGGCAAGCTGCAGGGCAACGTCGGTATTGGGCAGAATGGGGATCCACTTGTCTGCGTGTACGGCGGCGCCGTAGTTCAGGTCGGGGCAGACATAGATGCTCTTGATGCCCAGATCGGTGAACCAGTAGCACAGGCGCGAGGGCATATGGGAAACCACGCCCAGCGGAGTAGTTTCCGGGTCGCAGCCCCAGAAAAGCAGGCTGTCGCAATGCTTGGCGATGTCGGGATAGAGGTTTGCCGTGGGTGCCATCTCGCCCACCGGCTCACAGCCCCAAACGTGCTTTGCGCCCCAGTACCAGCCTTCCCACGAGTCCATGTTGCGCATCTGAAGGGTATAGCCGCCCATAAGAGCAAGCAGACGGTTGGGACAGCCGTGGGAGGGGGAAACACGCTTGCCTTCGCCGTGCATATCGCTTTCGCACAGCACCGCTTCGGGGCCGTAGGTTTCCTTCATGCGGCGCAGCTCGTCGGCGCAGATCTGAGCCGCCTCGTCCCAGGAAATACGGACGTAGCCGCTCTTGCCGCGGTTTTGGGGGTTGCGCTCGCCGTTGGGGTCCCAGTCCACACGCTTCATGGGGTAGCGGACACGGTTGGGGGAATAGACACGCGCCTTGTAACCAAGCCCCAGAGGGGTGATGGTGACACGGTCAGGCGGCACAAAGGTCTGCCCCCGTGCCTCAATGGTCCAGGGGTTGCAGTGCTTATCGGTATACTCCTTATCATAATGATAAGGGCGGATGCGGGTGATCTTGCCGTCGTTGGATTCCACAAGGCAAGGGCCGCCGCTCTCCGGGCCCATCAAGGAGAAGGAGATGATATTTTGTTCGTCGGGCTTGAATTTGTTCTTCATTCACATTTCTCCGCTTCATAGTTTTTGCACAGGAGCAGGAAAGAGGTTGTCGAAAGTTTACAACATGGATTTGCAGCAGGTCAAGTTGTAAATTTTGCTCGATTCACACGCTTCACATACAAAGGGTCAACCTATCATACCATAAAATCAGCGCATTAAAAAGCTACAAATAGAAAAAAGTTATTTTTTTTATTTTGTGAGGATAGAACGGCCACGGTGTGTACCTGCCGACAGGAATGTGACAGCAAGACGGTGCCGGTTGACGCAAACGGTGGATTTGCGCTTGCCAAGGGCAAATTATATGGTAAACTGTAAAAAAGCAGCTGCGGTTGCCATCGGTGTGATCAGCGGCAGGGATCGGTCGATCCATACGGCAAAGTGAGGTGCGTTGTGGCACAATCGGTTTCCTATACCTTGATCCGCTCAAAACGGCGGACGTTATCATTGGAAGTGACCCGGGAGCTGACCGTGGTGGTGCGTGCTCCCATGCGCTGCGCACACGAGCGCATCGATCGGTTTGTAGTGCAGCACCAAGCGTGGATCGCGCAAAAGCTGGAGCAGCAGCGCAGGCGCAATGCAACCCACCCCGAGCCCACCGAGGAGGAAAAACAGGCCATGATCGCCCGAGCCAAAAAGGAACTGCCCCAACGGGTGGAATACTATGCTGACATCATGGGCGTAAAACCGACCGGCATTACGATTACGGGGGCGCAAAAACGATATGGAAGCTGTAGCGCCAAGAACCGCCTGTGCTTTGCCTGGCGTTTGATGGCCTATCCGCAGCAGGCCATTGACAGCGTGGTGGTGCATGAGTTGGCCCACATTGTCCACAAGAATCATGGAAAAGAATTCTATGCGCTGGTGGAGTCGGTACTGCCCGACTATTGGCAGCGGAAAAAGCAGTTGGAGGAGTAAGAATGCAGATCAAACCGGGGCGGTATCGTCACTTTAAGGGGATGGAATACCAAGTGGTTGGAGTGGCCAAACACTCCGAAACGCTGGAAGATATGGTGATTTATCGGGCGCTGTACGGCGAGGGAGAGCTGTGGGTGCGCCCGGCTGCCATGTGGCAGGAAACGGTAGAGCGGGATGGACAGGTATTTTCACGCTTTACCTGGATCGATGAGAATTGAGCAGATGCCGACCGAACCATTCGGTCGGCATCTGCTTTTTGACAACGAAAATTCCATAGGAGCGCGCCCCCTCGCTTCGTCCTTTTTTGTAGGGCGGCGATTATATAATGCAAACAAGCCCGGAGGGAGGGGCCGGACATGACGGTGATCTATTTGGATGTGCTATTCCTGCTTAACTTGATCGTGGACTATCTGCTGTTGATGGCAACGGCCCGGATCACGGGGGAAAGCTTTTCTCGACTTCGGCTGGCGTTGGGTGCGGTATTGGGTGGGACGTATGCCGCCGCTGTTTTTTTGCCCGGACTTGCATGGCTTGCCCATCCGCTTTGCAAAGTGGCGGCCGCGGTGGGCATGGTACTGCTTGCTTTTGGGGGCAGTCGTCGTCTGCTGCGGCTTGTGCTGGTGTTTTTCGGCGCGTCGTGTGCCTTGGGCGGCATCGTATTGGCTCTGCAGTGGTTGGGTACCGGCGGATTGACGCTGGAACAGGGCGTGCTGTACACCGGGTTTGATGTGCGCCTTTTGCTGGTAAGTGTACTGGTGACATACGCCGTACTCACCCTGGCCTTTCGTCGGGTAGCCCGGCACGGCGGGGGGCGACAGGATCTGTGCCGGGGGCAGCTTTGGTTGGGCGAAAAAACGCTCTGCCTTACGGTACTGCTGGATACGGGAAATACGCTGACCGACCCGGCTAACAATCGTCCGGTCATGGTGGTCGAGGCCCGGGCGATGGAGCAGCTGCTGCCACCGGAGATCGACCCGACCGACCCGGTGGGATCCATGGAACGTATACAGGGCGATGCGCTGCGCAGGCGGCTGCAACTGTTGCCCTATCGGGCGGTTGGGGTGGAGTATGGTGTGCTGTTGGCGGTACGAACCGACCGGGCAATGGTGGGAAACCGGGAGGAAAAGGGGCTTTTGGTGGCCCTTTCGCCCACGCCGGTTTCGGACGGTGGAGCCTATCAGGCCCTGATGGGAGAGATTTGATCAATGGGAGGAAGGACTATGACAGAGCGAGGGCATTGGAGGTTGGTCATACATAGGTTGCTGGCCCGGATGGGGCTGGCCGGGCCGGCCAAGGTCATGTACATCGGCGGAAGCGATGTCTTGCCGCCGCCCTTGAAACGAGAAGAGGAGGGGGAGTTGATCGCCCGGCTGGCAGGAGGGGATGCCCGGGCCAAAAGCTGTCTGATCGAACACAATCTGCGCCTGGTAGTCTATATCGCCCGGCGTTTTGAAAATACCGGTGTCAACATTGAAGATCTGATCTCCATCGGAACGATCGGATTGATCAAGGCGGTGGGAACATATGACCCGGCCAAGAACATCAAGCTGGCCACCTATGCCTCGCGCTGCATTGAAAACGAGATTTTAATGCACCTGCGCAAGATCAACGGGCAAAAAAGTGAGGTTTCCTTTGATGAGCCGCTCAACACCGACTGGGATGGAAACGAGCTGCTTTTGTCCGATATTCTGGGGACGGAAAGCGATCTGGTCATGCAGCCCATCGAGGCTGATGTAGACCGCAAGCTGCTGTGGGATGCGGTAAAAAAGCTCAATCAACGTGAGCGCACCATTATCACCCTGCGCTTCGGTCTGGACGGACGCAGGGAGCAGACCCAGAAGGAGGTGGCCGAATTGCTGGGCATATCCCAATCCTACATCTCCCGATTGGAAAAGCGCATTATTGCACGTCTAAAACGAGAAATCCTAAAAATGTCCTGAAAAGCCGCCGGAACGTTGGTTCCGGCGGCTTTTTGTTGAAAAAGCGCCAGAAATATGTACGAAAGTGTTCCACATTCCGCTGTGCTTTGCCCCGTGCGTAGCGCAATGGCGCTGCACAAATCAAAGGGAAGGAAGTAGAAGTATGAGCAAGAATGCAAACATGACCAAGTACCTGTGGGAGATGTGGGATATCGCCCACGCAAACAAGATGGACCTGGGTGTGGGCCGGGATATGTTCTGGGCTAATCTGAACAACCACGGCGTGGAGGGCGCACCCCATTATGTGGGTGCAAACCAGTTGGACTACGCCGTGCCTGCTGCGGTGTGGAAGACACTGAGTGGGGAGGAACGCGGCGAGCAGAAGATCCTGTGCAGCTGGATTTGCCGCAAGTACGTCAACGCCCTGGCCGATGCCCGCAAGCAGGGTGACCGTGCCAAGTGGGAGCGCATCGTGGCCCAGGCCGTGACGGATTTCTACACCGCGCAGGAAGAAATTGAGAATCGAGAATATCGATGAGTAAATTCATCGAGCGCATCTCTCTTGCGTCCATCGAGCGCATTGCCATCGTGCTGGGTGACGGTCGCTCCATGGCGCAGGTCAAAGGGAGCGCAGACTACATCCTAAACACCGGGTTTTATGACATGGCCAACGGCAGACCGGTGGGCCATTTGAAGGCCGACGGCACGGTCTATTCCCAAGAGCCCTGGAGCACTTGGGGTTTTGCATGGGATAAAGGGAACGACCTTGCCATGCTATCCCTGCCGGCGGAAACGTCCAGCTATCTTAGCGGCGTGGAGTTGCTGACCCCTTGGGATGGGGCGGGTAAGCCGCTGTGTTATCGGGCTGAGGTGGGAGGCAGCCGACCCAGAACGGCCATGGCGACCGATGGCAGCAATCTGATTTTGTACTGCACCGACAATCCTACAACGCCCGAAACGGTGCGCGAGGAGCTGATCGCCGCCGGAGCCAAGCAGGCGCTCATGCTGGACAGTGGCGGTTCTACGCAGTGCGACTTCCAAGGCAGGAAGATATCCAGCAGCCGCCGTGTGCACAACTATCTGGCGGTATGGCTGAAAAAGACCGGGGAGACCCCGGAGAAGGAGGAAACGCATATAGGCAAAAAAGTGGTGCTTGACCCCGGCCACGGGGTGGAAACGCCGGGCAAGTGCGCCCCGGATCAATCTTATTACGAGCACGAATTCAATCTGGATATAGCGCGGCGCGTCCGGGCCATTTTGCAGCGCCACGGCGTGCAGGTCGTTTTAACCCGTCAGGATGACCACGAACCCGTGCCCGATGCCAGTGCCGCGCAAATGGAGCGCCTTTCTCTGGCCGCCCGGGTCAAGCGGTCTAACGACGAGCAGCCCGATCTGTTTGTGTCCTTCCATTCCAATGCTTCCGGCGACGGAAAAACATGGACTGACCCGGACGGCTATGGTATCTACACCAGCGCAGAGGGCGATGGTGCAGCGCGTAACAAAGCGGCTCGGGCCATCCTCGCTCGGGTCAAAGAGGCCGGTATCCCCCTTTGGGGTGGGGGATTGTTTCACGAGCTGTTTTATGTGCTGCGCCACACCCATGCCCCGGCAGTGCTCATCGAGCACGGGTTTCATACCAACCGGGCGGAGGTGGAGCGGCTCAAGGACGGCGCCTATCGGCAACGACTGGCTGTAGCCGATGCCAAGGGGATTTTGGACTATCTGGGGATTGCATGGATCGACGAGCCTGCAAAGGAAAGCGCATGTGCCGGGGTATGTCCCTGCTGCGGCACGGCACTTAAAATCGTGAAAGGGTGAAGCAAATGATTAACTGGAGAGTAAGAGTGAAGAACAAAGCGTTTTGGTTGGCGTTGGTTCCTGCGGTTATTTTGCTGATTCAGGTGGTGGCCGCTTTGTTTGGCTATGTGCTGGATCTGGGTGAAATCGGGGACAAACTGCTGGCTGCGATCAACGCCGTCTTTGCCGTGCTGACCATTCTGGGTGTGGTCACCGACCCGACCACAGCCGGATTGAGCGACAGCACGCAGGCCATGGCCTATGATGTGCCCAGGGAGGGATAAGAATGGAATGGACCACGGTGACGGTCATCATTGCATTGGTGGGGCTGGCAGCGGCCATTGTCAAACCCATTGTTTCGCTGACGCAGTCCATTACCAAGCTGACCGTGGTGGTCGAAGGGCTGTGTGAGGATCAAGAAGAACAAAAACAGCACACAAAAGAGTGCCATCAACGCATTTGGGCGTACAATGAAGCACAGGACCAAACTTTGAACGATCACGAAAAGAGAATCGGAAAGCTGGAACAGCGATGAAAAAAGCACGGAGTTTGCCGCAATCGGCAGACTCCGTGCTTTTTTTGTTTGGGGAATTTCGATGACTGCAGCGGTGCGGTCAATCAGCGCATGGCGTTGGAAATGCCGTTTCCGATGTTGCGCGCGGCGTTGCCCACATCCTCCATGACATTGTCCATTGCGTTGCCCATGCCGTTGGCGGCGTCACCCATGCTGCCGCCGTTGGCGGTCGAGTCGTTTCCGGGGCCGTGGTCATTGACGGTGCCATCCTCGTTGGCGCTGAAATCGCCGTTGTCGGTGTCCATCATGCCGCCTTTATCGGTGTTCGTCGTGCCGCCGTTGTTGGTGGTGTTTTGCGACGAGGGAGGGGGCGCTACTTCGGGGGCCTGATTCCGGGAGCAGCCGGCCAGTGCCACAGTCAGCACCAGAGCAAGACAAAGAGACAGTACAGTGCGTTTCATGGTGTATCCTCCTGTTGCGTGTTACCTGCAAAAGTCCAGAATAATCTGTCCGAATGGTAGTATGCACAGGAGGAGTACCGCTACACACGGTAAAAATTATAAATTACAAAATAATTGGGCTGCGCGTCCATTCCAAGCCGCAGGGCGGAAGCTGCGCCAGACACAGACCATACAGATCGGTGGCCTGCGCTTCCAGTTCAAACAGCCGTTGGGCATCGGCCGAAAGGCTTTTTACATGGGCCGGCTTGGTGAGCACAGGGAGAGAAGCATGGCCGTCCATACTGCGCAGTAGGGTGCGGCCTGTTTGATTCATGCCAAGCACACGGATGTAGGCCGGTTGCTCGGGCCGGTCGTGTGCGCGCAGACCCAAAAAGGCCCACAAGAGGGCACGGCGCAGCCGGGCGTGGGGGTAGCGTTTGGTTTTGGCAAAGGTAAGGATGCTGTCAAGGGAAGTGCCTTGCTGGATTGCTTGGTGCAGTCGGTTGGACAGCCCCTCGCCGCAGTCGGGGAGCAGCGCCAGCTGGTCGGAAGTCATGCGGCGCAGGCAATATAGCATGGCCTGTTCGGCTCGGCTGAAATCGGCATGGGGTGTAGCACGCAGCAGCGTTTCCTCGCCGGGGATCAGATAGGGCGCGGCCTCCTCCCAACGCTCGGTTGCAATCAAGCTGCGCAGATGAGAGGCAGAGGCGTATCCGCCCCGGGGTGTTTCTCCGTGCCCGGCGCCTTCCCGTGGGATGGTGATGGGGGTGATGCCACAGCGTGACTGGTGCAGCGCACGCAGATACTCCACGCCCAGGTTGTTGTTGGGCTGGGATAGACAGTCGGCGGCGCTGCCGATCAAAGTCTGCGCGGCTTTTTGACGTGCGGTAGGGAAGGAGAGCCCCTGGTCCAGAAAGGTGTGCAGGGCGGCATGGTATTCTGTGCTGTCCAGACAGTGTGCGGTCTGCTCCAGGTCGGTGATTTGGCCCGCTTCGCTGCCAAAGGACAGATGGGTAATGATGCCGGTGGCGTGCAGCGTTGCAACGCCGCCCCGGGCAAACCCTTCGGCCGAGGAGATGGCGAAGGGAAGGGGCAGTTCCAAAACCAGATCGGCACCGCTCATCAGAGCCAGTTTGGCCCGGGTATGCTTGTCGGTCAAGGCAGGGCCGCCCCGTTGGGTCCAGTTGCCGCTCATGACGCAGACAATGGCGCACTCATCGCCCAGAATTTGACGGGTGGCCGCAATTTGTCGGGCATGACCGGTATGGAAGGGATCGTATTCGGCAATAATGCCGCAAGTCTTCATTTGATTTCCCTCCCAAGGAAAAATTTGTGCAAAAAAGAGGTTGTTCTTCCGAAAAAAAAGGACTACAATTAGGGTTGCTGATATTTTATCGTGTATCCACGAATTACGCAAGTGAATTAATGTTAAGGAGTCGATCAATCATGAATATTCTGGTTATCAACGCAGGCAGTTCCTCACTGAAGTACCAGCTCATGGATCCCGAGACCCAGAACGTCCTGGCCAAGGGTCTGTGTGAGCGCATCGGCATCGATGGCCGTCTGACCCACAAGGTCCCTGCCCCCGATGGCAAGTACGAGTTTGAGATCGCCATGCCCACCCACGCCGAGGCCATCCAGGCTGTGATCGATGCTCTGCTGTCTGCCGAGCACGGCGTCATCAAGTCCATGGACGAGATTGACGCAGTCGGTCACCGTGTGGTTCACGGCGGCGAGGCCTTTGCCAGCTCCGTGAAAATTGACGATGCCGTTATGGCCGCCATTGAGGAGTGCATCCCCCTGGCTCCTCTGCATAACCCTGCCAACATCACCGGCATCAAGGCCTGCCAGAAGGTCATGCCCGGCGTGCCCATGGTTGCCGTGTTCGACACCGCTTTCCATCAGACTATGCCCGAAAAGGCATATATTTACGCTCTGCCCTACGAGTACTATGAGAACGACAAGGTTCGCCGCTATGGCTTCCACGGCACTTCTCACATGTATGTTTCCGGCCGCGCTGCCGCTATGCTGGGCAAGGACATCAAGGACGTGAAGGACATCACCTGCCATCTGGGGAACGGTTCCTCGGTCACCGCTGTGGACGGCGGCAAGAGTGTGGATACCTCCATGGGCTTTACTCCTTTGGCCGGTCTGCCCATGGGCACCCGTTCCGGTGATCTGGGTGGCGGTATTCTGGGGTACCTGATGAACAAGTACAACTACGACATCAAGGAAATGTTCAACATTCTCAACAAGAAGTCCGGCGTGCTGGGCGTGTCCGGCGTGTCCTCCGACTTCCGTGATCTGAGCGACGCCGCCAAGGAAGGCAACCACCGTGCCGATCTGGCCGTGGACTGCTTCAACTACGGCGTTAAGAAGCTGATCGGTGCCTATGCTGCCGCCATGGGTGGTGTGGACGCCATCGTGTTCACCGCCGGTGTGGGTGAGAACTCTCCCGAGCAGCGTATGGAAATCGCTTCCGGTCTGGAGTTCATGGGCGTCAAGATGGATGCTCAGGCCAACAACTGCCGCGGCAAGGAGACTGTCATCTCGGCGGCCGACTCCAAGGTCAAGGTTCTGCTGATCCCCACCGATGAGGAGCTGGTCATCGCCCAGGATACCGCTCGTCTGGCCAAGTAAATAACCTCTGTGTGAAAGCGGCCCTGCCTTTGCAGGGCCGCTTTTTGTGATTCTTATCATTGATATTTTATGTTATAAGGTGTATAATGATAAAATGACCGAATGCGGCCGTGTTTCAATCATGCCGCGCAAATCCGAAAAATGGAGGAAAACCGCATGACAAAGCTATTAAAACTGTTGGAACAGGATTGCACGCTGACCAATGAGCAGCTGGCATCCATGGCAGATATGACGGTAGAGGATGTAAAAGCAGCCCGAGCCAAGCTGGAAAACGATAAGGTCATTCTGGGCTATAAGGCCATTGTAGACTGGGATCGCACTCAGCGTGAAGCGGTGACGGCGCTGATCGAAGTTAAGGTTACGCCGCAGCGCGGCGCCGGTTTTGACCGTGTGGCCGAGCGCATCTATCAGTATGACGAGGTGGAGTCGGTCTATCTGATGAGCGGTTCCTTCGATCTGACCGTTATCATTTCCGGTCGTACGCTGAAGGAAGTGGCTTCCTTTGTGGGCGAGCGGCTGTCCACGCTGGAGGATGTGACCGGTACGGCCACCCACTTCATTTTGAAGAAATACAAGGAAAAGCACCTGATTTTTGAAAAGCAGGAAACCCAGGAAAAGGAGTTCATTTTCACATGAATTACGAACAGATTGTGTCCAAGCGGATCCAGGAGGTCAAGCCCTCCGGCATCCGTCGGTTCTTTGACATTTTGGAAGAGATGAAGGACGCCATTTCCCTTGGCATTGGCGAGCCTGACTTTGTCACCCCCTGGCATATTCGTGACGCCGGCATCTACTCGCTGGAAAAGGGCTTTACCAAGTACACCGGCAATGCCGGTCTGGCTGAGCTGCGCCGTGAGATCGCAGCCTACCTCCAGCGCCGCTTTGATCTGGAGTACGATTTTGCCAGCCAGATCATCGTGACGGTGGGCGGCAGCGAAGCCATTGACCTGTGCCTGCGCTGCCTGTGTAACCCCGGGGACGAGGTCATTGTGCCCGTGCCTTCCTTTGTGTGCTATGGCCCGTTGGCCTCCATGGCCGGTGCAACGCCGGTCTATCTGGAACTCAAGGCTGAAAATGAGTTCCGTCTGACCGCCGAGGAGCTGAGAAACGCCATCACCCCCAAGACCAAGGTGCTGGTGCTGCCCTTCCCCTGTAACCCCACCGGCGGCATCATGGAGCGGGCCGATCTGGAGGCCATTGCCGAAGTGCTGGAAGGCACTGATATCATGGTCGTTTCCGATGAGATCTACGCTGAGTTGACCTACGGCCAGCACCACATCTCCATCGCCAACCTGCCCTCCATGAAGGATCGCACGCTGGTGGTCAATGGTTTCTCCAAGAGCCATGCCATGACGGGTTGGCGCATGGGCTATCTCTGCGGCCCCAAGCCGGTCATTCAGCAGATGCTCAAGCTGCATCAGTTTGGCATCATGTCGGCGCCCACCGTCAGCCAGTACGCCGCCATTGAGGCTATGCGTAACGGTGATGTGGACGTGGAAAAGATGCGGGATGAGTACGATGGTCGCCGCCGCTATCTGGTGGAGAATCTGCGCCGCATCGGGCTGCCCTGCTTTGAGCCCAAGGGCGCGTTCTATGTATTCCCCGACATTCGCAGCACCGGGCTTTCCTCGGAAGAGTTCTGCGAGCGGTTCTTGATGGAAGAGCGGGTGGCCGTCATTCCCGGCTCGGCCTTTGGCCCCGGCGGCGAGGGCTTTGTCCGCTGCTGCTACGCTACCTCCATGAAGGAAATTGCCGAGGCGCTGACGCGGCTGGATAATTTCCTGACCAATCTGAAAAAGAAGCAGGAAAGAGAGGGATAAGCCATGTACATTACCTGTCTTGATATGGAGGGCGTCCTGGTTCCCGAAATCTGGATCGCCTTTGCTGAAGCCACCGGGATCCCCGAGCTTAAGCGTACCACCCGGGATGAGCCCGATTATGACAAGCTGATGAATTTCCGTCTGGAGATCCTCAAGCAGCACAAGCTGGGACTGAAGGAAATCCAGCAGGTCATTGCCACCATCGATCCGCTGCCCGGCGCAAAGGAGTTTTTGGATGAGCTGCGCACTCTGACCCAGGTCATCATTCTCAGCGACACTTTTGAGCAGTTTGCCCAGCCTTTGATGAAAAAGCTGGACTGGCCTACGATTTTCTGCAATACGCTGGAAGTAGCAGACGACGGCACTATCACCGGCTATCGTATGCGTTGCCCCCAGTCCAAGCTGACCACCGTGCGTGCCCTGCAAAGCGCGGGCTATCAGACCATTGCCGCCGGCGACAGCTTCAATGATCTGGGTATGATCCAGGCCAGCAAGGCCGGGTTCTTGTTCAAGAGCACCGAGAAGATCAAGGCTGACTACCCCGAGCTGCCTGCCTATGAAGAGTTTGACGATCTGCTCAACGCGATCAAAGCGGCGATGAACTAAACTTAGCCGCGTTTCGGAAAGAGAGGAAATTGCCATGACCGACCTGTTTCAAAATCTGCCCTTTCGGCCGGCCGATATTTTGCTGCCGCAGGGGTGCGCCCTAAATCAATGGTCGGTGGTGGCCTGCGATCAGTATACCTCCCAGCCGGACTACTGGGCCCGTGTGGCCCAGCATGTGGGCTCTGCGTCCTCCAGTTTGCACCTCATTCTGCCCGAAAGCTGTTTGGAAGGGCCCAATGTGGAGCAGGACATTGCCGAGATCAACATGACCATGGCCCGGTATCTCAAGGAGGGACGCTTTTGCTGCCATTCCGAGGCACTTTTTTATGTAGAGCGCCGGTTGGACTGCGGTAAGATCCGCCGCGGTCTGGTGGGCATGGTGGATCTGGAGCAGTACAATTATGAGCCCGGTTCGACCAGTCTCATCCGGGCCACGGAGGGTACAGTGCTCTCTCGGATTCCGCCCCGTGTGGCCGTGCGTAAAAATGCGCCCATTGAATTGCCCCATATTATGCTGCTGACCGACGACCCGGAACAAACCGTTGTTGAGCCGCTGGAGCAGGAAAAAGAGGGCATGGAGTGCGTCTACAACTTTGAACTGATGGAACGGGGCGGCCAGATCAGCGCATGGAAGTTGAGCCCAGCGCAAATGCAGCGTGTGGCCGCGGCCTTGACTGCCCTGGCAGACCCCGCCGCATTCAATGCCCGTTATGGGACATCCGATCTGCCCACGCTGCTGTTTGCCGTGGGGGATGGAAACCATTCGCTGGCAACCGCCAAAGAGTGTTACGAGCGGCAGAAGAAGCTGACCCCACCCGAGCAATGGGCCGATCTGCCGGCACGGTTTGCGCTGGTGGAACTGGTCAATCTTCACGATGCTTCGCTGGAGTTTGAGCCCATTCATCGGGCGGTGTTTGGCGTTGATCCCGAGCACCTGCTGCGTGCTTTGCTCGCAACCTATCCCGGCTCTCATTACGGCCCCGGTGAGGGGCATGTGCTGGAGTATGTGTACTCGGGCGGCGAGGGGTGCGTCACCGTGACGTGTCCGGACGCGCAGCTGCCTGTGGCTACCCTGCAGAATTTTCTGGATGGCTATCTGAAATCCTACGGAGGACGAGTGGATTACATTCATGGAGAAGACGTGACAAGGGAATTGGCTTCACAAAAAAACAGCATTGGGTTCCTGCTCCCGGTGATGGGGAAAGAGGAACTGTTCCCCACGGTCATTCACGATGGGGTCCTGCCCCGAAAGACCTTTTCTATGGGCGAAGCCCATGATAAGCGGTTCTATCTGGAGGCACGAAAGATACGGTGAGAATATGAACGTATTGGCTTACGCAAAGCTGAATTTGTCGTTGGATGTGCTCGCGCGCCGGGAGGACGGCTATCATGACCTTTGTATGGTCATGCAGACCATCGATCTGGCCGATGCGCTGACGCTGGAAACAAACGCAGGGGAGGACATTCGTGTCAGCACCAATCTGCGTTTTCTGCCCAACGACGCGCGCAATCTTGCGGCCATGGCCGCAAGAGCCTTTCAACAAACAACCGGCTGCAAGATGCAGGGGCTGTCCATTGATATTTGCAAAAACATTCCGGTTTGTGCCGGTATGGGCGGTGGAAGCTCGGATGCCGCGGCTGTGCTGCGTGCTCTGAACGAGCTGTACGGACAAAATTTGAGCATACAGCAACTGGCCCGTATCGGGGAGCAGGTAGGGTCGGATGTGCCTTACTGTGTGTTGGGCGGCACTGCGTTGGCGGAAGGCCGGGGCGAGATTTTGACACCGCTGCCGCCGCTGCCAGCGTGCTACATTGTGGTGTGCAAGCCGCCCTTTCCTATTTCTACGCCCGAGTTGTTTGGCGCCATCGACTGCCGCAAAGTGCGCTGTCGACCCGATACCGAGGGGATGATCGCTGCGCTGCACGCAGGAGATTTGGGTGGCGTAGCGCGGCGGCTGTACAATGTGTTTGAAGATGTGCTGAACGACCATCAGGGGGGCGAGATTGCCGAAATCAAGGATGAGATGCTCTCTTGCGGTGCGCTAGGCACCGCCATGAGCGGAACCGGTCCCACCGTGTTTGGTATCTTTGATCGCAAGCAAGAAGCCCAGCAGGCATATCAAACCTTGAAGGCTGAATACCGGGAAACCTTTTTGACCAAACCGGTCTGATCGGATAAAACAGGTATAAAATTGCAAAACACCGTCCAAAATGCAGGTACAAAACCTACATAGGACGGTGTTTTTATGTTCCGATCTCGTACATTGACCCGGCTTTGTCGCTGGGAGCTTGCACTGCTGCTGAGTCTTGCGGCGGTGCTGCTGTTGGGGATTCGGCTGGAACGGGAGCAAAGTGATTTGGCGGAGTGCGTGCTGCGCCTTCATGTACTGGCTCATTCCGATTCCCGGGCAGATCAGGCACTCAAACTCAAGGTGCGTGATGGTGTATTGGCTCAAGCCAACCGAATTCTACCGAAGCAGGCCGACCGGGAACAGGCCGAGCAAATTCTGCGGGAGAACCTGACCCAACTGGCCGCCGCCGGTGCTGCCGTGGTGGCAGCGGAGGGGTACGACTACTCGGTGTCGGCCACCTTGCAGGAAACCTGGTTTCCCACCAAACAGTATGCGGATTTCGCTCTGCCTGCCGGGCGGTATCAAGCCCTGCGCATCGTCATTGGCGAAGGGGATGGGCGTAACTGGTGGTGCGTGGTCTTTCCGCCTTTGTGTCTGGGCTCGGTCAGCGAAACTACACAGGAAACCGCGCTGAACGCCGGGATGAGCCAGCAGCAGGTGGCGCTTGTGACCGGGGAAAGCGAA
>JAZSCJ010000056.1:0-36586 GCA_045602885.1 Oscillospiraceae bacterium | reverse complement strand
CCACCGGCACATTTTATTACGGCCCGACTGCTGCCCTGGCTTAACTTTTTCCTCCCCCGTTTACGAGCCTTGGTCGGCATAGCCGCCGAAGTCGGAGCCTAAAAATGTGCCACCGGCACATTTTATTACGGCCCGACTGCTGCCCTGGCTTAACTTTTTCCTCCCCCGTTTACGAGCCTTCGTCGGCATAGCCGCCGAAGTCGGAGCCTAAAAATGTGCCACCGGCACATTTTATTACGGCCCGACTGCTGCATTGGCTTAACTTTTTCCTTTCCTGTTCACGGGCCTTCGTCGGCAGAACCAACGCAACATCTTCCCGAAAAAGTTACAATTGGAAACAACGCCCACAAAATGTGGGCGTTGTTTTTTTGCTGTCGTCAACCGAAGCCGCAACCGTTTGGTGTGTCGTTTTGTGCGGAATACACGCTGCGAGCAGTTATTTCCTTGAAAATCTATCTATGTAAACCAAAATCTTCTTGACATTTTGAGCCAATGTGTGTATGATTGCAAATGTAACCATTTGTAATCTTTTTTGCATTTCTCTGTAACCGGCTGCTTTCAGCCGTTTTTCTTTCCTTAAAATATCAACCATACGGGAGTGAGAATCACCTATGGACGAGATTCTGCGTCATAACCGGCCCCAGGTCGGCACACAAATTTCCGAAGAAATCGCTTCGGAGCAGGGCATCGACAGCCTGCGCGCCAAGGCACGCAAGCTGTTTTCCGACCTTCACGCCGGTGCCATCGCTGCCAAGAAGCGTGCCCAGTTCCTCTGGCACGCACTGGACTGTGCCATTGCCGACCGCAAGGTGATCAGCCCCCTGCCGTTTTTTGCTATCTCGGGCGTAGCCATTCTGGCTCTGCTCGTGAGCACGGTCTACACCCCCAGTTATGTGGTCACCATTGACGGCGTGGATGTGGGTACGGTACTCCAGCCGGCCGTGTTCGATCAGGTGATGGATCGCGTAGAGCAGCGTGCCTGCTCCATTCTGGGCCACGAGTATGAACTGGATCTGCAGCCCGAGTACACCTTCGCTTTGACCCAGAAAGACAAGATCACCCCCATCGCCTCCTTTGAAACCTATCTGTTCAACCAGGTGGGCGAAGTTATGAAGTCCTATGTTTTGACGGTCGACGGCAAATTCATCGGTGCCAGCTCTGACCGGGCCGCCATGGTCGATATGCTCAACGGTCTGTCCTCGCAGTATATCACCGAGAACACCACCGAGATCGAGTATGTCGAGGACGTCAGCATCACCTATCAATACATTTCCTCGGATGTTTTGCAGGATCTGGCTTCCATGGAAGAGATTCTGACCACCAACACCAATGGCCAGACCACCTACGAAGTGGTCAAGGGCGACACCTACATGGGCATCGCCTATGCCAACGATATGTCGCTGAGCGAGCTGATGGCTCTGAATCCGCAGGCCAATCTGAATCGCTTGATGATCGGCGATGTGCTGACCGTCAAAAAGAGCATTCCCTATCTGTCGGTGCGCACGGTGGAAGCGGTCACCTACAACGAAGCCATTGCCTGCCCGGTGGAAGAAGTGCCCAACGACACCATGTACCAGGGTGACCGCAAGGTTCTGGTTGCCGGTACCCCCGGCGAGGCTCGGATCTCCGCCAATGTCACCTATGTCAACGGCTACGAAGAAGCGCGCGACATTCTCTCCAGCATCACCCTGTCTGAGCCCACCACCGAAGTGGTGGCCGTGGGCACCAAGCCCCGTCCCCGCACCATGCCTACCGGCACCTTCCACTGGCCTGTGTCGGGCAAGATCACCTCTTATTTTGGCTATCGCTCCATTTTTGGTACCTACAGCTATCACGGCGGCCTTGATATCGCAGCCCCCCACGGCCGTACCATCGTCGCTTCCGACGGCGGTACCGTGGTCTGGTCCGGTTACAAGGGCACTTACGGCTATCTGGTCATTATCGATCACGGCCGCGGCGTGCAGAGCTACTACGGCCACTGCTCCAGCCTGCTTGTTTCGGCCGGCACCAAGGTTTATCAGGGCCAGCCCATTGCTCGCGTGGGTTCCACCGGCCGCTCCACCGGCGACCACTGCCACTTTGAAATCCGCATCAACGGTACCCGTGTCAACCCTCTGTCTTATCTTTAACTTTATGCAACCTGCTGCCGCAAAACGGCAGCAGGTTGTTTTTTGCAAAAAAGAACGGGCGCAGAAGATATCTTCTGCGGCCATCTTGTTATTTTGTTTACCAGCCAAAGGGCCAGCCAAAGCCGAAATCGGGGAAAACTATCACATCATCCGAAGGCGGCTGCACCGGCTGCTGTTGGGCACTGTACTGCCTCTTGAGCTCTTCCAGCGCATCGACACGAGCTTGATTTCTCTCATCCAGCGTGATCGGCAGCGAAAGAATCTGTCCATCACGATAGACGGTAAAGGTCACGGTATCGCCGGCACGATGGTTTTGAAGGATCGATTGCAGCTGACTTACCCCGGTAATCACCACGTCGTCCACCGCGGTAATGATGTCGCCCTCTCTCAAACCGGCGCGGTCGGCACAAGCGCCCTCCAAAACCGCTTCTACCACTGCACCATCGGGAATTCCATAGCGCAGCGCACCTTCGTCCACTTCGCCCAGCAGCACACCCACGTTGGGTTTTCCCGTCACATATCCGTGGGTCACAATATCCTGGATGAGCTGCGCCACGTCGTTCATCGGAATGGCAAAGCCAATGCCCTCAATGGTGGCTTCCGCATAGGAGCCATTGTTGGAGTACTTGGCACTGGTAATGCCCACCACCTCGCCATAGGTGTTGAACAGCGGGCCGCCGGAGTTGCCCGAATTGATGGTGCAGTCGGTTTGGATCATGTTGATGGTCTGTCCGTCCGACAGGGTAATGGCACGATCCTTGGCCGAAACGATACCTGCACTTTGGCTGAAGGTCAGCTCACCCAGCGGGTTGCCGATGGCCGTCACAGTCTGCCCGACATGCAGATTGTCCGAATTGCCCAGAATCACCGGGGTCAGGTTTTCCGCCTCGATCTTGAGCACGGCGATGTCATTGCTCTTTTCACTGCCCACCACGACAGCATCGTACTGCTTGGCGTCATAGAAGGTGACCTTGACGCTGCTGGCCCCTTCAATGACATGATGGTTGGTCACAATGTAACCATCCTCCGAGATGACAAAACCGGAGCCTGCGGCCGCACCGGCACTGACCGGCTGGCCAAACAGATTGGTGGTTACGATTTCGGTGGTGATACCCACGGTGGAATTGACCCAGGATGCGTAAATCTCTTCCAGCGACAGCTCCTGCCCGGGCGTGGTTTGAATCACCTCCACCTCGGTAGGCGCACGGTCGCTTTCATACAATGTGGCCGTGTTATTTTTGCGTTCCAGCCATTGCAGTGTGTAAATGCCTACAGCCGCGCCGCCTGCACAGCCTAAAAAGGTGCACACCAGACACAGACACAGCACCTTGGGCCAGATGCGCTTTTTCTTTTGCTTGGGCTGCCGAACCTCCGGCCCCATATCCTCCACCCGGTATCGGTCGGCAGGGATGTGGCCCTCGGAACGATCGGGATCTTGATACATAATGGTTGCTCCTTTCGGGATGGATGGATTCCATACTCCTATAAGATACCCTACCGATGTGGCGAAATTGTGAAATCAAATCAAAGGAATTTTTAACAATCGCTCTTACGTCCTGCCGCCAACAGGGCGCGCACATCGTAAAACGCCAGACGCAGGTCGCGCCGTGTGCCGACCAGAATATCCATTTTGGCCAGATTCATAAGGATCAACAACAGCACCGGGCCCAGCACCATGCCCAACACGCCGCCCAGACGCATACCCACATAAATGCTGATCAGCGACAAAATGGGTGACAGACCGGTCTGATCGCCCACCACCTTGGGCTCGGCAAACCGGCGAAACAGACAGATAACACCCCAAATGACGATCAGTTCCAGTGCTTTGCGGTAATCGCCGGTCACCAGCGAGATCACCGTCCAGGGCACCATAACGGTACCCGAACCAATGATGGGAATAAAGTCCATTACCGCCAGCAGCAGCGCCAGCAACAGCGCATACCGCTGCCCGATGATGGCAAAGCCGAGCAGCAGGATGAAAAACACCGCAAGGGACAACAGCAGCTGAGCGCGCACATAACCGCCAAAGGCGCCCACCGCCACCTTGCGCACCCGCGCAAGCACATTCCGGGTACCTGGGCTCAAGCGCCGGGTAATCCCAGTCATAATGGCGGGATAATCCGCTGTGATGAAATAGCTGGCCATCAGGAACATCACGGCCGCTACCACGCCGGAGGGCAGACGCATGGCAACGCCGCCTGCACGCGCCCCCACCGAGGCCAGCAGCTCCGGCACGGCCGTTTGAAGCCAGCCGATCACGCCGGAATACAAGTTGTCCAACCAACTCAGCATTTCCCGGGGAAGCAGGGCAAAGAGCTTTTTTGTATACTCGCCGGCCGTCAACAGCGCCGAGGAGATTTCCTGCTCCACCGTTGACCAGTTCTCAACCAGAGAATAAATCTCGCTTCCCACTGCGTACACAAAGGCAACCAGCACGCCGCCCACCACGCCGAACACCAGAAGGATAAACAGCAGGGACAATATTTTCCGGGAAATTTTCAGCTTGCGCTGCAGCCAGCGCACCAGCGGATTGATCAGCCACGCCAAAATCAGTGCCACCACAAAGGGCATGAACAGCGAAAGCAGCGCAGGCCCGGCCCAAAAAATCAGCAGAAGCACCGACACAGTCAGCAGCAGACGAATGCCCAACCGCACCCAAAGCCACCCCCGCTCTCGCCAGGACAACTCCCGTAAATCCATGGTTGCTCACCTCTTGTACCCAAGTTACCGCTTTCCAAAGGTCGTTCACGGTTCAGACAGTATACCACACCGCGTCCATAAAAAGATGGATAACTTGTAAATCTTTTATTCCGCGGCAAAATAGGCAATTCCGGTCGCACCGGGGCCGGCGTGGGTGCCCACCACCGAACCGATCTCCCAACGGTAAACCCCCGGCGCCTGTGTTGCTTCCTGGGCAAAGGCCTGCTCCATCTGCTCCATGGCTTCGGGGCAGTCGGTATGCCCAAAGGCCACGGCACGGGACAGATCGATCCGCTCCTTGGTGACTGCGTCATAGATCCATTGTATACCTGCCTTGCGCCCCCGGGTCTTGCCGATGGACTGCACGATTCCGTCCTGCACGGCCACAATGGGGGTGATACCCAGCACGCCGCCCACCATGGCAGTCGCCGCCGAAATGCGGCCGCCCATCTTCAGATACTTCAGTGTATCCAGCACGGCGCGCAGACGCACCCGCTCCCGCAGCTGCGTCACCTGCTCGGCCAGTTCGGCTGCCGTACAGCCGGTGTCCCGGATCCGAGCCGCCTCGGTCACCAGAAGGCCAAAGGGAACGGTGACCGTGCGGGAGTCCACCACAAAGATCTCGTCACTGCCCACGATCTGCTTGGCGACCATGGCCGACTGGCAGGTGCCCGACAGCTCAGAGGAAATAAAAATGCACACCGCCTGATTTCCACGCTCCAACACCTGCTGAAACAGCTCGACGAAGGTCTCCGGGTTGATCTGCGAGGTTGTGGGCAGTGCCTCGGCCTGCCGCAGGCGCTGATAAAATTCATGGTTGGAAATATCCACACCGTCCAGGAATCCTTCCTCGCCAAAGAACACACTCAAGGGCAGCACCCGAATGTTCAGCTGCTCGGCTACTTCCTTTGGAATATCGCTGGTACTATCCGTAATCAATTCAATCATGGGTTTTCGCTCCTTGTTCATGATGTTTTTTGCGGAAAAAGGCCGTCACACCGCTCAGCGCCCGGAGAAACACATGGCTCTCCTCCTCACTCAGCACGCTGAGCACATGCTCCACCATCTTCTGATGAAACTCCATGTGGGCCCGGTTGGCCTGTCGCCCCTTCTCCGTAGGGTGAATGCGCACCGCACGGCGATCTTCGCTGTCCCGGCGGCGTTCCAGATACCCCTTTTTCTCCAGCAGATTAACCGCCGTAGTCAGGGTACCGGCCGTCACACCCCGCGCAGCGGCAATGACCGTGGCCCGATTGTCCCGGTTTTCATCCACCGCACGGCATACTTCATCGATCAGATGAAACTCCCGCAGGGACAAATCGCTCCATGCTGCAGTCAACGCCTGCTCC
Organism: Oscillospiraceae bacterium; assembly: GCA_045602885.1. Lineage (GTDB taxonomy): Bacteria > Bacillota > Clostridia > Oscillospirales > Oscillospiraceae > JAJPXI01. Next base: position 30,408 of record JAZSCJ010000056.1, on the reverse strand, counting down.
TCAGCCGTCAGAATTTCATCAAATACCTCAACCAAAAATCGGTTCAAGGCATCTGCGTGACCCTTCACACCATCACCTCCTTGAGTTTTCCTCATTATATCCAATTGTTTTGATTTGTCAAGATATTTGATTGTCAAAATAACCTGTGGAATACCCGCCGCCTCGCGCGCATATGCTCCTTTGAGGGCGGCTGCCCCTCTGCATACAACCGATAAGGATGGGATCACTATGAAAAAATCGCGTTTCCCCTGGGCACGGACACTGCGGCGGGCAACCGCCTTGTTTTGTTCTATTGTAACCGTATGGTTGCTGAGTTTAACCTGTGACCCGGGTGACGCCTGCGTAAAGTTGGGGGAGAGCACCGCTCTGGCGCTCAGCGCATTGCGTGCCGAGCTGGGGGAGTCCTTCGGCGCGCAGCCGGCGTGGCCGCAATTGAATCACTGGCAGCGGCTGGCGCTCAATCAATCTGCCCTGCTGCGCCCCGAAACGGTCGGCGCTGCCCTTCTTTCCCTGCAGCAAGACCGGTCGGACGCCGCCCTCGAAATGCCATCCCCCAGCGAAGCGGAGGACCGTGCCGAGCCTGCGCTGCCGCAGAGCACCACCGCGCCGCAGCACATCACCGAGCGCACCCTGCTGCCCTCTGACAGCGAGGGTTATCTTTCCACCCAGGGCGTTTACCTGTTCAACCACACCAGCAAGACGGTGGATCTGGCAGCTCTGGGCACGGCACAGATCCGCGTGGAGCTGGAGGACAACGCCGCCCCCCAGATCCTCATCGTACATACCCACGGCAGCGAGGCCTACACCATGGACGGCACCGATGTCTATCAGGAGAGCGACGCCTCTCGCACCACCGACGAGCGCTACAACGTCCTGCGCATCGGGGACGAAATGCAGGCCATTCTGGAGGAGATGGGACTAACCGTTGTCCACGACCGCACCCTATATGATTATCCCCAATATAACGGCGCCTATGGCCGCTCCTGCGATGGTATCCAGGCCTGGCTGGAACAATTCCCCTCTATTGAAATCGTGCTGGACGTACACCGGGACGCTCTGATCAGCGCGGACGGGACGGTTTACAAGGCCGTGACCGAGATCGAAGGCGAAAAAACCGCGCAGGTCATGATGGTGCTGGGCACCGACGATCTGGGGCAGACACACCCCCACTGGCCGGAAAATCTGGCCCTGGCCATTCGCATTCAGCAGCGGCTGGACGAGCAATGGCCCACGCTGGCCCGCCCCATCGCCCTGCGCTCCTCCCGGTTCAACCAGCAGTTGACCCACGGCTCTTTGCTGGTGGAGATCGGCTCCCACGGCAACACTTTGCAGGAGGCACTCCGGGGCGCGCGCCGATTTGCCCGGGCCACCGGCGAAGTGCTGCTGGAACTGAAAAAACCGGGCGAAGCATAACTGCTTCGCCCGGTTTTTACACAAATACCGCCTGTACCAAGATCATATACAAAACCGTACCACCAAAAATGGACAGCAGATTGTTGCGCTTCCACACGTGAAGCACCACCACCACCGCGCCGGCGATCAACTGGGGCGCCCAGCCCACAAAAAAGTTGACAATGGGAGTCAGCCAGGCGCTCAGCCCGGCCGTCAGGTCCGCCGAAACGGCCAGCGAGGGACTGCGCAGACAATACACGATGAGCATTGCGATGACAGCAGGGGGCAGCACACGCCCCAGATAAAGCACGATTTTGGGGGGAGAATCGCCCCGGTCAAACAGCAAAAAGGGCAGAACGCGGGTCAGAAATGTGACCAGCGCCATGATTGCGATGGCTGCCGCAGCTTGAATCGGCGTCAACATTCCGACTGCACCTCCTCCTTGGGGGCCGGAGCGGTCTGCTCGGCGGCCTCCAGACGGCGGCGCAGGATCAGCAGCACCGCCACGATAATGACCAGTGCAGGCAGCAGCATAGCCTGCGCTCCCACTACCTTCAGACACACCAGCGTGGCCGCCGCACCCAGAATGGCCGGGATATGACTGCGGTAGCTGCGCCATTGATCCACCGCGATGACTAAAAACAGTGCCGTCATGGCAAACTCCACACCGGCCGTGTTAAAGCCCAGCAGCGCCCCGGCTACCGAGCCAATGATGGAGCCCACGACCCAGTAGCAATGGTCCAGCACCGCCACCGAAAAGTAGAAATCCCGCGGCGAAACCCCCGGCGGAGGATTGGCCCCGGCCAGCAGGGCATAGGTTTCATCGGTCAGCGAAAAAATCATGTAAAACTTACGCTTGCCCATACCGCGAAACTTTTCCAGCATGGACAGGCCATAGACCAGATGGCGGAAATTGATCAAAAAGGTCAGCAGCGCCACCTGACTGAGCGCAGCGCCGGTGGCCAGCAGCTCCACACCCAAATACTGCCCCGATCCGGCATAGATGGACAGGGACATGAAAAAGGCCCAAATGACATTGTATCCTGCCGCTTCCAGCATCAAGCCAAAGGCAATGCCAATGGACAGATACCCCATCAGCACCGGAACCGTGATGGGAAATGCGGCCGCAAGGGCTTTTCGGTTCAACGTGATCACTTCTTCCATGGAAAACTCATTGTTTGATTATAGACTTTTCTCAGTCAAAAGGCAACACTTTATCCCGTTAAATCGAACCGCTCTCCACCGTGCTTTTTTCGGCAGATTGTCCATGCTTTGGGCTTACTGTCCATTACGCCGCCGCCAGCTCGGCCAGTGCCTCGCGCTCATTGTCGGCGGAAAAGAGGAATTTCCCGTCGGCATCGTATACCTCCACATGACCGCGCACATAACAAATTTCAACCTGCATAACAAAACCTCCTATTCCGATGCTCTACCATCAGAACAGGAGGTTTTCTGTCCCGTAAAACGGACTTTTACGCTTCGCTGCACACGCGCTGAAATTCTTCCGCCGACATGGTTTCATGCTCCAGCAGATACTCGGCCACTTTGACCAGGGCATCCTGCTTGTCACGAAGGATCTGCTGGCAGCGCTCGTAAGCGCCGTCGATGATGGCACGGATCTCCTCATCGATGCGCGCGGCCACTTCCTCGGAGTAGGTGCGCGCCTGCGCCATGGAACGGCCGATAAAGACCTCGTTGGAGTCGTTGTCAAAGACCACGGTACCCAGCTTTTCGCTCATGCCGTACTTGGTGACCATGGCACGGGCAATGGCGGTGGCACGCTCCAGATCGTTGGAGGCGCCGGGGGAGGTATCGCCCAGCATGAGCTGCTCGGCCACGCGGCCGCCCAGACAGACGGCCACCTGCTCGGTCAGCTCCTTTTTGGACTGATAGCTCTTATCCTCCTGCGGCAGGGAGATGGTCATACCGCCGGCACCGCCCCGGGGAATGATGGTGATTTGGTGGACGGGGTCGGCCGTTTCCAGCGAGTCGATCACAATGGCGTGGCCAGCCTCGTGATAGGCGGTCAGCTTGCGGGCGTGCTCGGTGACCACGCGGCTCTTCTTTTCCGGCCCGGCGATGACCTTGATCACGGCTTCGTGCAGGTCGTTGTTGGTGATAAAGCGCTCATGACGACGGGCGGCCAGCAGGGCGGCCTCATTCATCAGATTTTCCAGATCGGCGCCCGTAAAGCCAACCGTCGCCTTGGCCACATCAGCCAGCGAAACGTCCTCGGCCAGCGGCTTATTGCGGGCGTGGATGCGCAGCACAGCCTCACGGCCCTTGATGTCGGGGCGACCCACGTAGACCTGTCGGTCAAAACGGCCGGGACGCAGCAGCGCCGGGTCGAGAATGTCCACACGGTTGGTGGCGGCCAACACAATGACCCCTTCGTTGGAGGAGAAACCGTCCATTTCCACCAGAAGCTGGTTGAGGGTCTGCTCACGCTCGTCATGACCGCCGCCCAGACCGGCGCCACGCTGACGGCCGACGGCGTCGATCTCATCGATGAAGACGATGGCCGGGGACTCCTTCTTGGCTTGATCGAACAAGTCGCGCACGCGGGACGCGCCCACGCCCACATACAGCTCTACAAAATCCGAGCCCGAGATGGACAGGAAATGCACCCCGGCTTCACCGGCCACGGCACGGGCCAGCAGCGTCTTACCGGTACCGGGCGGGCCGACCAGCAGCACGCCCTTGGGAATACGTGCACCCAAGTCGATAAACCGCTGGGGGTCTTTGAGAAATTCCACGATCTCTTCCAGCTCGGCCTTTTCCTCATCGGCACCGGCTACATCGTCAAAGGAAACCTTTTTGCCCGACTCTTCCAGCGTGCGGGCACGCGCCTTGCCGAACCGGGCCGCGCCGCCGGCGCCCCCGCCGCCGCCTGCGCCGCTCTGGCGCAGAAACAGGAAATACCACAGCACACCAAAGACCAGAAGGATGACGATATAGGGCAGAACAGAGAGCCACCAGGGGGCTACAAAGCCCTGGGGGTAATCGTAGTTCTCGATGATCCCGGTGCGCCATTGCCGGTCGATCAGCTCGTGCATATCTTCATAGAATACAGAAAAGCTGGCCAGCGGGAATACGGCGGTCTTGTTCTTGCCGCTTTCATCCAGTTCGCGCAGGATCAGCGTGACCTCATCTTCTTTGGCCTCAAAATAGATTACCTGCTCCTGCTCAAACAGGGTGCGCAGGTCGGCATAGGAGGAGCCGTTGGTCTTTTCCAGACTTTGCAGCGCCAGAATGGTCGACAAAAGCACCAGAATGATCAGGATGTAGAACACAATGTCACGCAGACTGATTTTTTTCAAGGGTCAACACTTCCTCTCGCAACCGAGTGGTTCAAAACAACGCTCAGTTGCTGTAAACCTCAGGTTTTAGTATGCCAATGTAGGGCAGGTTTCTATACTTCTCGGCATAGTCCAGACCATAGCCCACCACAAAGGCGTCGGGGATGGTAAAGCCGCTGTACGCCACGTCCACCTGCTTGATCCGGCGCTCCGGCTTATCCAACAGGGTGCACAGGCGGATGGAGGCCGGCTTGCGTGCCTGCAAAACCTGCAGCAGATAATATAGCGTGTTTCCGCTGTCCAAAATGTCCTCCACTACGATGATGTCCTGCCCCTCAATGTCCTCGGACAAATCCTTGGTGATCTGAACCTGGCCGGAGGAGGAGGTGCCGCTGCCGTAGGAGGACACGGCCATAAAGTCCACGGTGCAGGGCAGATCGATGTTGCGAGCCAGATCGGCCATGAAAATGTACGAGCCACGCAGCACGCCGATCAAAAGCAACTGCTTACCCTGATAGTCGGCTGTGATCTGCGCGCCCAACTCCCGGACACGCTGCTTGAGCTGTTCCTCGGAAAAGAGGACGCGCTCGATGTCGTTATCGCAAAACCCCACGTCATTCACTCTCTCTTTTGGTAAATGTAATCTCCCATGCCAACTCTCCGGGGCGGGCCAGCCGCGTTGCATCGGGCCCCAGTCCGCCCACAGCCAGCACGCCGACCTCATCAGCCAGCACAGGCAATAACTCCCGTTGGGATACGGGAATTTTTTCTTCAATCAACTGCTTTTTCAGCATCTTGCTTTTCCGTCCCGGCAGCCGGATCGCATCCCCGGTTTGCCGCGGCCGCAGTATGGGCGTTCCCTGTATGGTATCACAGGCCAGAAAAAAAGTATCGGCTTTTTTGCGGTAAGGTTCGGTGCATACCGTCTTGCGGCAGGTGGCCATCCAGCCGGTCTGTCCGTACACCGTTTCTCCGTCCAGATTGAGTACCACCGTGCCGGGCGCTGCTTGCGCTTGCTGTGTTGGGTCAAACACCAACAAATCGTACTGTCGGCGCACCGTCATTCCGGGCAGCGATACCCGGGCCGAAGGGTCATCGCCACGGCACAGCGCCACCACGCTTTCCAGATGGGCGGCCGAACAATGCTCCAGCCCAGCCTGGGTCAAAAGCCGGCGCACCGCCCGGGGTGAGAGCGCATCGGGCAGATCCTTGATCACGTCCGCCGGGATGGTGACGCACGCGCCCTCTTTTCGGGCAAATTGGTAAATCACATTGGTTTGCGCCGTCAGATAGCTTTCATCGTCACGCAGCCGCTGCAGCAGCTTGACCGAGTTTTCCACAAAGCGCGGATTCATGGCTACCAGCTCGGGGAGGATGCGATGGCGCACCCGGTTTCGGCGGTAATGCTCATCGGCATTGGTGGAGTCCTGCACATAGGGCACACCGTGCGCGGCACAGTATTGCTCGATTTGGGCACGGGTGGTGGTTAACAGCGGCCGCACGATGTTGTCCCGTCGGGGCTGCATTCCGGTCAGGCCGGTCAAGCCGCTGCCCCGGATCAGATGCAGCAGCATGGTTTCCACATTGTCATCGGCATTGTGGGCCACAGCGATCAAATCGGCCCCGGCCTGCTGCGCCGCCTGCTGTAAAAAAGCATAGCGCATCTCCCGCGCCGTTTCCTCCAGCCCCTTGCCCGATTCCGCTGCCCGGGCAGCCACATCGCCGCCACCGCAGAGCAGGGGGATGCCCCATTGCTCGCATTGGGCGCGGACAAACTGCTCGTCCCGGTCGGACTCAGCACCGCGCAGATGGTGGTTGTAATGCGCCGCCTGCAAGCGAAAGCCGCCGTCGGATCGGACGCCGCTGAGCCAGTGGAGCAGACACATGGAGTCGGCTCCGCCCGACACGGCGCACAGCACCACAGACCCTTCCGGGATCAGATTCCACTCCCGGCAAAACATCGGAGCGTGAAGATCCATTTAATATTCCTCATACCGCCGCTCGATGGTGCGGAAGGTGGTAAACTCGGGCAGCCACTGCAAGTCCAGAATGCCGGTCTCGCCGTGGCGGTTCTTGGCAATGATGCAGTTGGCGATGTTACGGTTTTCGGTGTTCTCGTCATAGTAGTCCTCCCGGTGAAGGAACATGACGATGTCGGCGTCCTGCTCGATGGCGCCCGACTCACGCAGGTCGGACAGACGGGGCAGACGCACCTTGTTCTCTTTTTCGTTGGAACGGGACAACTGGGACAGGCAGATCACGGGCACGCGCAGCTCCTTGGCCATGATCTTCATGGCGCGGGAGATGTCGGCCACCGCCTGCTGACGGTTTTCGTTGGAATAGCCCTTTCCGCCGGCCGACTGCATCAGCTGCAGATAGTCCACCACCACCAGCCCCAGATCCTCCACCCGACGGCAGGCGGCGTTCATGTCGGCCACCGTCAGCGAGGGGTTATCATCCAGCAAAATGCGGGTCTTGGACAGCGCCGAGGAGGCCGCACCGATCTTTTTCCAATCATCCATGGTCAGACCCTGTCCGGTCAGCAGCTTTTTGCTGTCCACAAAACATTCACTGGCGATCAGACGCATGGCAAGCTGCTCTTTGGCCATTTCCAGCGAGAAGATGACCACCGCCTTGCCCGAGGTCTTGCCGGCGTGCAGCGCCATGTTGAGCGCCATGGAGGTCTTACCCATACCGGGACGGGCCGCCAGAATGATCAAATCGGAGGGGTTCAGGCCGGTCATGCGGCGGTCCAGATCGGACAGACCGGTGGACAGGCCGGGGATATCGCTGCCCGAAGCGGCCAGCTCGCCCAGTCGGTCGTACACGTTCTGAAGGGCCAGCGAGATATGCTCCAGCCCCCGGGTGGCACGACCCTGCCGGATGGCGTAGATCTTCTGCTCGGCGGCCTCCAGCACCTGTGCGCCGGTACCTTCGCCGGTCTGCACCATACCGGTGACCTCACCGGCAGCCTCAGCCACCCGGCGCAACAGCGCCTTGTCGCGTACAATGGAGATGTATTCCTTGACGTTGGCCGCCGTGGGGGTGATCTCCATGAGCTGCATCACATACCGGTCGGTGGTGTTTTCCTTGAACACACCGTTTTGCCGCATCTGATCCAGTACGGTGACCAGATCGACGGGGGCAGAAAGCTCCACCATGCGGTAGATGGTTTCATAAATCTCCCGGTTCTGCCGCAGGTAAAAGTCCTCCGGCTTCAGGGCGGTGACCACTTCGGGGATGCACCCCTCGTCAATAAACATGGAACCCAGCACGGCCTGTTCGGCCTCGGTGCTGTGGGGCAGCTGCTTGCTCAGCAGTTCATCCATTGGGCCACCTCCTTTCTATTGAGATATTGAGATATGAGATCGAAGATAAAAGATCATTTCCAGCGGTTCATATCTCTTATCTTATATCTTTTATCTCTTATCTGGTTTTGGTATCACTCTTCGACTACGACTACTTTAACGGTGGCAACCACATCGTGGCCCAGCTTGGCCTTCAGATCATAGCCGCCAAAGCTCTTGATGGCCTCATCCAGCACCAGCTTGGCCTTGTTGATCTCGATGCCGTGCTGGGCCTTGAGCGCGTCGGACACTTCCTTGGTGGTCACCGCACCGAACAGACGGCCGCCGTTGCCGCCCTTGGCCACGATGCGCACGGTCAGCTCCTTGAGCTGCTCGGCAACGGCCTGAGCCTGCGCCTTTTCCTCGGCCAGCTTGGCCAGACGGGCCTTTTCCTGCAGTTTCATGGTATTCACATTGTCTGCCGTTGCTTCCACGGCCAGCTTCTTGGGGAACAGGAAGTTACGGGCGTATCCGTCGGAAACCTCCACCATCTGGCCCTTCTTGCCCTGGCCCTTTACGTCTTGCTGCAAAATTACTTTCATAATCGGGTTCCTCCTTCAAATGTCAGTCCATGCAAAGGCATGGAGATTATTCGTCTTCAAAATAGCGGGCAATGGCCGCCTCCAAACGCTGAACGACCTCTTCCACGCTCTGGTCGAGCACCTGGGCACCGGCCGTGGCGGCGTTGCCGCCGCCGCCCAACTCCTCCAAAATGACCTGTACGTTGGTATCGCCCGAGCTGCGGGCCGAGATCATGACCTTAGCCTCAGCACGGAACACCACAAAGGAGGTGTCGATACCGGCAATGTTGAGCAGCTCGTCAGCCGCCTGCGCCGCCGTGATGCGGCTGACCTCTTCGTCCACCCGGGCCACGGCGATGCCCTCCCGGCACAGCCATGCGTTACGGATGATATCGTATCGGGCGATGGTGCCCTGCAGATCGTTTTGGAAGTAACAGCGCACCTCGCTGGGGTCGGCCCCGGCACGGCGCAGAAAGGCCGCCGCCTCAAAGGTACGTCCGCCGGTGCGCATGGTAAAGTGCTTGGTGTCCAGCACGATGCCGGACAGCAGCGCCTCGGCCTCGGGTCGCAGCAGCTCGGACGGCTCCAGAATGTAGGGCAGCAGTTCGGTCACCAGCTCGGAGGCCGAGGAAGCGTACGGCTCGTGGAAGCTCAGCGCAGCATCGGTGATATAGGTCGCCGCGCGGCGGTGATGGTCGATGACGGCCACCTTGTTGCAGGACTCCAACAGTTCCGGGGAGTTGACCTGGTCGGGGCGGGTGGTATCCACTACCACCAGCAGGGAACGGGAGTCAGCGATCAGCATGGCATCTTGCGCCGAAAGGAAATGCCCGGTGTATTCCGGCTGCGTAGCCAGCCGCTCGCGCATTCTGTCGGCCGGAGCGGGACTGGCGTCCTGAATGATATAGGCCGGAGTTCCGCGCTTGCGCGCGATGGCAACCACACCGGCCGCCGCGCCGATACAGTCCAGATCGGCATGGCGGTGGCCCATGATAAAGACCTTGGAGGCATCGGCCACCAGCTCGCCCAGGGTATTGGCCATAACACGGCTTTTGACCTTGGTGCGCTTTTCCTGCTCCTTGTTGCGCCCACCGTAAAACTCAAAGGCAAACTGATTTTTGATGACCGCCTGGTCGCCGCCACGGGACAGCGCCATTTCAGTGGACAAGGTCGCGTACTGATACAGCTGATGCAGGGTGTCGGCATCCTTACCCACGCCAATGGACAGCGTGGCCGGCGTACCGCCCGGGATTTCGATGCTATGCACTTCATCCAGAATAGAGAATTTCTCCTCCACCAGTCGGGGCAGGTATTGACTTTCAAAAATCAGCAGATAGCGGTCGCGGTCCATTCGGGCAAGCAGGCCGTTGGTCTGCTCGGCCAGTTGGGTGAATTTCTGGCTGATCTGGCTGACAATGGCGGTACGGGTGTTGTCGGGTACGTTTTTCAGCACCTCGTCATAGTTGTCCAGCAGCAGCAGCGCCACCACAGGCCGGGAGTCGGCGTGCAGTTTTTTCAAGCCGGAAAACTCGGTGGTATCGATCCAGTAGGTGGTGGCCAGCAAGCCGCCGCCCTGTTCTCCGTTGTGGACCAGATGGCCGTACACCGCATAGCGCCGCTCGCCCAACAAAACCTCTTCCGGGCACTCGTTTTTGCCCTCCAGCAGCCACTTGGCGGAAAACCCGGGCACGGCGGAGGACAGCTTGGTTTCAAACACATGCTCGCGCTCCTCGGCCAGACGCAGAAAGCGGTCGTTGGACCAGATGACTTCATCGCTGTCCGGGCGGAACACCACCATGGGCAGAGGGGCGTTGAGCATGGTGTCCTTGGCAGCGGCGTCCATGTTATAGGAAACCGAGTCGATATACTTCAACACCTCACGCTTGCGGTGGTTGCTGTTGCGGCGAAACAGAACAAAGAGCACGCCGGTGGCGATCAGCTCCAGCACCGCCAAGCCATAATTGTGCAATACGGCGGCGGCCACGGCAAAGAGGAGCAACACCACAAAATACAGTCGCATACCCGGCTCCAGTAAGCGGGATAATTTTTTTCGATTCATCGTTGGTACCTCCTTGCGGATGGTTGCACAAAAACACTCGCACATCCGAGCGTATAGTAAGAGATATTATTATATCAAAGTATATTGACAATTACAAGCAAAACCCACACTGCAAACATGCGGCCATCCCTTTGGATGACCGCATGTTACGTTCTATTCCTGCCCGTCCCGGCAAAACACATGGATGCGAAATTGCGCCGTCACGTCCAATCCGTCCAGCGCACGCAGGCGCTCCACCCCGGCCCGGGGCGTTTTCCAACAATACGGTGTCATGCCAAACAGATCCTGCAGCGCCGCCTGTTCCAGCGACATGGTAAATTCCACGGGCACAATATCCTGGTACACAAAGCCCGGATAGGCGCTTTCTTCCTCGGTGTTCTCGTAGGGATGTTCGTAAAGTACCTGCTTGAGCTGCCACAGATGCTTTGCCCCGGGCACCACATACAGATAGCATCCCTCCGGGCGCAGCACCCGGCGAAATTCCTCCAACGCCATGGGGGAGAAGCAGTTGAGCATGAGATCAACCGCTTGGTCGGCCACCGGCAGATGATAGACCGACGCCACGGCAAATTCCGCCGTGCGCGCCCGACGAGCCGCCTTTTTCAAGGCCGCCCGGGACAGATCCACCCCGGCAATTTTCAGCGAAGGATTGCGCTGCGTCAGCGCCTCACACATTCCGGCGGTATAGTACCCCTCTCCGCAGCCGCAATCCAGCACCCGTTGCGCCGGGTGAGCCAAGGCCAGCGCGGTCAGCGCAGCACGCAGCGGCGCATAAAATCCACCCTCCAGAAACCGGGTGCGGGCGGCCACCATGGCCTTGTCATCGCCGGGATCTTTGGAGTGCTTTCGATTGGCCGGCAGCAGGTTGACGTACCCCTCTTTGGCGATATCGTAATTGTGCCCGTTGGGGCAGATGTAGGCCCGCTCCTCCCGCCGCAGCGCAGCCGAGCAGATGGGGCAGCGAAACAGACTGGTCATAACCCGTCCTCTTTTCCTTTAAATTGCGTTCAGTTTATCACGCAGCCTTCTTTTCTGTCAATAAACCGCCGATTTTCAAGGTGTTTGCCCTTGTTTTAACACAAAAACATCATGTAACATAGACCTAAAACAAGAATCCCCTGTCCTCCGGGGAAAACCGGAGGACAGGGGATTCTTATTTCAAAGCGTTCTCAGGCGGGATCGGCCAGAGATACGTACATGGTCACTTCAGTGACCACGCCATCCTTCAGCGTGTAGTCCACGACGGGGGCGTAGTAGGTGCCCTCCAGGAAGGGATGGGAAAGGGTGGGCAAGGTCTGTCGGAAGGCCGGATTGCGCAGGGGCTCCAGCGCGGCCAGGAAGTCCGCCTCTGTCATACCTACCATGGCGCCTCCGATGGAAACAAGGGGACTGGAGGTTCTGATCCAGAACACATCATTCAGCATGTTATCGGGCAGACCGCTTCCGCTCTGGGCGAAGGGATCGGGACTGTTGATCTTCACCGATACATCGGTGTTATAGAAGTCGCCAAGCGTCTTCTTTGCCGCGCGTTCCGGATAGCAGATGACTTCCATCAGATCCACAGGCTTCAAATCCATGCCATAGGCGTTGCCGGCATAGCGTTCCGTGTGCGAGATTAGCAGGGTGGCCTTCTCAATGCAGGCGGTCTTGTGTTCCTGCACTACTGCATCGTCCAGCCCGTCCGAGGTGCTCTCTTTGCGGAAGATAACCGGTTGTCCATTCTCGTCCAGAGAATAGAGGGTATAGCTATTGGCGGACATATAGGAGATCTGTACGCTGACCTCCATCAGGTAGTCCTTGCCGTCCTCGCTGTACAGGTACAACTCACCCACATTGGCGTTGGCCTGCATATTGAAACTTCTGGAATACAGCTCGACGACCTGATCGTCCTGCACCGTATAGACACTCAGAGTATTTCCGCCCCAGTCATCCGGTGTGGTTACCAGCAGCTCGTCAAGACCGTCATGGGTCAGGTCGGCCAGAATGCTGCCGTAGCCGTAGATGGCCAGATTGCTGCGGAAGTACTCTTCCAGAAGCTCGGCAGAACGCTTTGCGGCCTGCGTGGTTGCATTCTCATAGCCTTCCTCACCGGAATGATCCTGAATATGAAGCCCGAAGACACGGTCATCTTCCGTGAAGGGAGCATCGATGGTGACATGGCCCAGGGCGAACCAGTTGTATTCCGGAATATAGCGATATCCAAGGGACTTCAAGTATTCTTGCAGTTCCTGCGACGAGGCAGGCAGCGGCAGCCCATGCAACGACAGGAGAGGAAGCAGCGACTCCTGTGTATCATGGGTATCCGTTATGAAAACTCCAATGATCCGCTCGTCCCGCAAATACAAAGTTATGAAGAGAGAGGGAGTGCGGAAGGACATCTCATCCAAACAGGCATTCCCGTAGGCCTCCATATAGACATCCCTGTTGATAGAGTATTCAAGGATAGACGAAAGGGGGAATTCGTCAAACGCTTCTTCCAGGGTTTTACCCAATAGTTCCGTGGGGTCGAACCCTTGAGAAAGCCAGCTTTTCAGCACGGTCTCCGGCGGCAGGAAGCAAAGCGCCTCTCTGTCCCACAGAGGATTGTTCTTTAGGGAAGTAACATACTCCAAGCTAATGCTATCGTCACCAAAGAAACGACATGTATAGCGATAATCCGAGCTATATACATAGAACGTGTCTTCGTTATGTATTGTAAATTCCCTATCGGGGATCGGGTCGCCTTCCAGCACGTTTCCCACGGTGCAGACGGTACCCCAGTCGCGAAGACGGTCAAAATTAATCCTCCGCTGTCACTGCCTCGTCCCAAAGCTCATAAATCGGACACAGTGTGGTGCCGGAACCGAAAGATACGCCAATGGGATATGGCCCCTGTGCATTGCGGTCAATTTTTGAACTGAATTGCTCGCGTGCAGGGACATAATATTCAGCATTCAGAGCCAGATAGTAGTCCTCTCCGTCTACCCACATCTGGTAACGGAGCGTGTCCGAGACCAGGCCGTTACGCTGCTCGTCAGGTTCACCCAGCGCAGCAATCAACTCTTCCCGGGTCATGTCGGCAAACCCCTCGCGTCCGATTTCCAGGATTTTTTCGTATAGAAGCCGGTCTTCCGCGCTTTCCAAACGCTGATCCCCCGCATCCGGCTGGGGATCCGTCTTATCTCCGCCGCCGCATCCGGCGCACAGCAGCACCAGAAGAAGCGTCAGCAAAAAGACACCTCGTTTTTTCATGAAATTTGAACACTCCTTTTCGACGATTGTAAGCCCAGTATACCATGTTATGTCACCAAATGCAAAGGAATTTACCCTTGGTGTGGGATGGCGAAATATCCCTGCGTGCCGCCACGGGCAAAATCACACGACCCCGGGGCAGATATAGCTGCGCTCCGCGCGCTCCAGCGGTGCCGAGCAGATGGGGCAGCGAAACAGACTGGTCATAAACCGTCCTCTTTTCCTTTGGAGTGCATTCAGTTTATCACGCCCGTTCGTTTTCTGTCAACAAACCGCCGTTTTTCAAGGGGTTTCCGCGCTTTTAACCCTTGCTTTAGAGCAAAAATATGGTATACTATATAGGTTAATCATCATTATAAATTAAGGAGTTCGACATGATCACTGTTACCGACCTGAGTTTGAATTACAGCGGCACCCCGCTGTTTTCCCATGTGGACCTGCAGTTCGTCAAGGGCAACTGCTACGGCATCATCGGCGCCAACGGCGCAGGCAAGTCCACCTTTCTGAAGATCCTGTCCGGCGAGCTGGAGCCCACCTCGGGTGAGGTTTCCGTTCTGCCCAAGACCCGTATGTCCATTCTGAAGCAGGACCAGAACGCCTATGACGCCTACACCGTCATGGACACCGTCATCATGGGCAACCAGCGCCTGTACGACATCGGCAAGGAGAAGGAAGCTCTCTACGCCAAGGAGGACATGACCGAGGAAGACGGTCTGCGTGCCTGCGAGCTGGAGGAGGAGTACGCCGAACTGGGCGGCTGGGAGGCCGAGTCGGATGCCAGCCGTATCCTGCAGGGTCTGGGCATCCCGGTGTCCATGCACTACGACACCATGGAGAATGTGGACGGCCGACTGAAGGTCAAGGTACTGCTGGCCTCCGCGCTGTTCGGCAACCCCGACATTCTGATGATGGACGAGCCCACCAACAACCTGGACATCAACGCCATCAACTGGCTGGAAGACTTCCTGCTGGACTTTGAGGGCACGGTCATCGTGGTATCCCACGACCGCCACTTTCTGAACACCATCTGCACCCACATCGTGGACATCGACTACAACAAGATCAAAATGTATGTGGGCAACTACGACTTCTGGTACGACGCATCCCAGCTGATGCAGAACCTGATGAAAAACCAGAACAAGAAAAACGCCGAAAAAGTCAAGGAACTGCAGGACTTTATCTCCCGTTTCTCGGCCAACAAGTCCAAGAGCAAGCAGGCCACCGCCCGGCGCAAGCTGTTGGAAAAGATCAGCCTGGAAGAGATCCCCGCCTCCTCCCGCCGCTACCCCTGGGTGGGCTTCTCTCCCGACCGCGAGGTGGGCAAGGACATTCTGTTTGTCACCGACGTATCCAAGACCGTGGACGGGGTCAAACTGCTGGACAAGGTCAGCTTTATCGTGCAGCACGGCGACAAGATCGCCTTTGTGGGTGACAACGAAAATGCCCACACCGCCCTGTTCAAGATCCTCACCGGCGAGTGGGAGCCCGACGAGGGCGAGGTCAAGTGGGGCCAGACGGCCAGCTTCTCCTACTTCCCCAAGGACAACACCGAGTTCTTCCAGGACTGCGAGGACAATCTGGTGGAGTGGCTGCGCCAGTTCTCTCCCGATCCCCACGAGGCCTATCTGCGTGGCTTCCTGGGCCGTATGCTCTTCTCGGGTGATGAGGTCTACAAACCCGTCAAAGTGCTCTCGGGCGGCGAGAAGGTGCGCTGCATGCTCTCCCGCATGATGCTCTCGGGCGCCAATGTGCTGCTGCTGGACCAGCCCACCAACCATCTGGATCTGGAATCCATCGCCGCCGTCAACAACGGTCTGGAGGCCGTCAAGTGCAATGTGCTGGTTTCCTCCCATGACCATCAGTTGGTGCAGGCCGTCTGCAACCGCATCTTCGACTTTACCGAAGACGGCAAGCTGATCGACCGCCGCTGCAGCTACGATGACTATCTGGCCAGCATGGCCCCGGCCGAATAAGCCGCCATGCCCTGGCTCTATTATCTGGCTGCCGTCAACCTGCTGACCTTTGCCCTGATGGGCATAGACAAGTCCAAGGCCCGGCACGGCAAGCGGCGTATTCCGGAGAAGACGCTGTTCCTGTCGGCTTTGATCGGCGGCAGCGTGGGCGCCATCGCAGGCATGTTTTCCTTTCGCCACAAGACCCGGCATTGGTACTTTGTGGTGGGGCTGCCTGCCATTTTGCTGCTTCAGTTGGTCGTCGCCCTGCTCTTGACCCGTTGAACCTCGATTCCATGGAAAGAAGGATTGCTATGCTGCACATCATTCTGCTGCCCCTGCTGGCACTGCTCGGCGGTGTGGGTGGATTTTTCCTGCGCCGGTGGGAACTGGCCACCGCCTTTGAGCCCAGCGGTCTGGCCCGACCGTGGAGCGCCGCCACGCTGGCCCTGATCGGGCTGAGTGTCGTGCTGGCCCTGCTGATACTGGTGCTGTCCGGCCGGGCAAAGCGCCGGCCCAACACTTACGCAAGTGCCTTTTCCGCCGACGGCAACTGGGGCTATCTGGTGCTTATGGCGCTATCCTGCGCCCATCTGCTGATCGCCGGTCTGGCCGGAATGTGGTCGGAGCTTCACAGCACGATACACCCGCTGCGGCTGCTTTTGTGGGGCATGTGCATTCTTTCCTTTTTCTGCGTGCTGTACACCGCCCTTTCCAATTTCCGCGGCACGCTGCGCCAGCGCAGTCTGGCTTTGCTGGTGCCCGGCTACACCTGCTGTTTGTGGCTGGCCTCGGCCTACCACCAGCAGGCGACTGACCCGGTGGTACTGGGTTATGTGTACGAATTGCTGGCCATTCTCTGCACCCTGTTGGCCCTTTACTTTGCGGCCGGCTTCTCCTTTACCCGAGGCCGCGTTCGGCTGTGTGCCGCCGTTTCGCTGCTGAGCATCTATTTCAGCATGGTCACCCTGGCCGACGGCCACGCCCTGCCCTACACCCTGCTGTTTTTGTCCTCGGCGTTTTATCAGCTGGCCACCGTCCTTGTGCTGCTGCGCTGCACCTTCACCCCCCACAACACACCGTCCCAAGACTTGAATCACACTCAGGAGGTAACCCCGGATGAGTAAGAAATTTTATATCACCACCCCCATTTATTACCCCAGCGACAAGCTGCACATCGGCCACACCTATTGCACCGTGGCCACCGACGCCATGGCCCGCTACAAGCGGCTCACCGGCCACGAGGTCATGTTCCTCACCGGCACCGACGAGCACGGCCAGAAGATCGAAGACAAGGCCGCCGAAGCCGGCGTCACCCCTCAGCAGTTTGTGGACAACATCGTGCAGGGTGAGCGCGGCATCCTCGATTTGTGGAAGCTGATGAACATTTCCAACGACCGCTTCATCCGCACCACCGACGACTACCATGTGGCCGCCATCCAGCAGATCTTCAAGAAGATGTACGAAAAGGGCGACATCTACAAGGGCACCTACAAGGGCAAGTACTGCAAGCCCTGCGAGTCCTTCTGGACCGAGTCCCAGCTGGTGGACGGCAAGTGCCCCGATTGCGGCCGCGACGTGCAGGACGCCGAGGAGGAGGCCTACTTCTTCCGTCTGTCCAAGTACGCCGACCGGGTACAGGATCTGTTGGAAAACACCGACTTTTTGGAACCCCGCTCCCGGGTCAACGAGATGGTCAACAACTTCATCAAGCCCGGTCTGGAAGATCTGTGCGTTTCCCGCAACAGCTTCACCTGGGGCGTGCCCGTGGACTTTGACCCCGGCCATGTGGTCTATGTGTGGGTGGACGCGCTGTTCAACTACACCACCGCTCTGGGTCTGTTCAACGACAAGTACGACGATTATGACACGTTCTGGCCCGCCGATGTCCACTTCGTGGGTAAGGAGATCGTGCGCTTCCACTCCATCATCTGGCCGGCCATGCTCATGAGCATGGAAATGCCCCTGCCCAAGAAGGTCTTTGGCCACGGCTGGCTGCTGCTGGACGGCGGCAAGTTGTGCAAGTCCATGGGCAACGTAGTAGATCCCTACGTTCTGGCCGAAATGTTCGGCGTGGATGCCCTGCGCTTCTTCCTGCTGCGCACCTTCCCCTTCGGCAGCGACGGCAACTTCTCCAACGAAGCCCTGATCCAGACCATCAACGTGGATCTGGCCAACGATCTGGGCAACCTGCTCTCCCGCACCACCGCCATGGCCGGCAAGTATTTCGGCGGCACGCTGCCCGCCGGGCGCAAAGCGGACGCGCTGGACGACGAGCTGATCGGCATGGCATCCGCTCTGCGCGGTAAATACGAAGAGCAGATGGAAAAGTACGCTTTCCAGAACGCGCTGGCCGGGGTCTTCAAGGTCATTCAGCGCGCTAACAAGTATATTGACGAAACGGCGCCCTGGACGCTGGGCAAGGACGTGGCCGCCAACGGCGACCGTCTGGCATCCGTGCTGTACAACCTGCTGGAGACCACCCGCATCTGCGGCGTGCTGCTGACCCCCTTCATGCCCGAGAGCATGGTCAAGCTGTTCGAACAGCTGGGTGCCTGCGACGGCTGCCGCACCTGGGAGTCGGCCGCCGCCTGGGGCAGCCTGAACGCCACCGTGACCGTCACCAAGGGCGACAACCTGTTCCCCCGCATCGACATGGACAAGGCCCTGGCCGAGCTGGAAGATGCCCGACAGGCCGCTGCCGCCCCCACCAAGCCGGCTGTCGAGCTGGAACCTTACGCCGAAGAGAATGTGGACTTTGAAACCTTCTGCAAGTCCGACTTCCGTGTGGTCAAGGTCAAGGCCTGCCAGGCCGTGCCCAAGTCCAAAAAGTTGCTGCAGTTCACGCTGGATGACGGCTCGGGCACCGACCGACAGATCCTGTCCGGCATCGCCATGTACTACAAGCCCGAGGATCTGGTGGGCAAGACGCTGGTGGCCATCGTCAACCTGCCCCCCCGCAAGATGATGGGTCTGGACTCCTGCGGCATGCTGATCTCGGCCGTCCACAAGGAAAACGATGAGGAAAAACTCAACCTGCTCATGCTGGATGACGCCATCCCCGCCGGCGCCAAGCTGTGCTGACACGCACATCGTGCAAACAAACAGATCTGATCTTCGCTTGCCGCTGCGGCGGCAAAACTCGGTGAAACAGGAGGCTTTTCAATGTACGAATATAAGTATGTGACCCTCTACGTGGGCGGCGGCTTCTGGATGAACAACGCCACCTGCGAACACCGCACCGTCATCGACGAAGAGGCCGCCCAGGGCTGGCGTTATGTGGGGTATATCCCCACCCGGTTCTCCGGCGAAGGCGGCAGCAAGGAGATCGATTTGATTTTTGAGCGTTCTGTCGACAACGGCTGACACGCTCCCACAAAGGAGTTTCCCCTCATGTCTTCCGGCAAACATCTTCACCACCTGGTGTGCTCGGCGGTATTCGCCGCGGCCATCGCCGTGGTCACCGCCTATATCCTGCACATTCCCCTGCCCACCGGCGGATACGTCCATCTGGGCGATACGCTGATCTACCTGTGCGCCTGCCTGATGCCCACCCCGTGGGCCATGGCCGCCGGCGTGGTAGGCGGCGGTCTGGCCGATCTGCTGACCGCACCCATGTGGGTGCTGCCCACCGTCGTGGTCAAGGCGCTGATCTGCCTTCCCTTTACCGGCAAAAGCGCCCGACTGCTTTGCCTGCGCAACATCGCCGCCGTGGTTCTTTCCGGGTTGCTTTCCCCTGCGCTGTACGGCGTGGCCAATATGGTCATCGCAGACAATGCCGCCGCCTTTGTTCCGCAGTTTCTGGGCACTCTGATCCAGAGTGTGGCCAGCGGCATCTTCTTTGTCGTTCTGGCCGCCGCGGCAGACCGTCTGCAGCTTAAGCAGCGGCTGCATCTCTCCGCATGATCGTGAGGTAACTGACATGGGCATTTTTGATACCCACGCACATTATTATGATGACGCCTTTGACGCCGATCGGGATCCGCTTCTTTCCGCGCTGCCGTCCAAAGGGGTCGAGCTGGTGGTCTGCCCCGGCTGCGACGTGGAATCCTCGCAGGCCTGCATCGATCTGGCGGCCCGGTACGATTACATCTATGCTGCCGCCGGGTTTCACCCGGAAAATCTGTCGGGTGTTTCCCTGGCCGACGTGGACAAGATCCGCACCCTGTGCGCCGCGCCCAAGGTGGTGGCTGTGGGGGAGATCGGTCTGGATTACTACTGGGTCAAGGAAAAGCCGGAGCGCGCCTTTTCCCGGGACATGTTTGACGCGCTGCTCAGTTTGAGCGAGGAGCTGGATCTGCCTGCCATCGTCCACGACCGGGATGCCCACAAGGACACGTTGGACATCGTGCGTGCCCACCCCAAGGCCCGGGGCGTGTTCCACTGCTACGCCGGCAGTCTGGAGGATGCCAAGGTACTGGTCAATCTGGGTTGGATGCTGTCCTTCACGGGCAACATCACCTTCCAAAACGCCCGACGTGCCCCCGAAATTCTGACCTGGCTTCCGCTGGAGCATCTGATGCTGGAGACCGACGCACCCTACATGGCGCCCGAGCCGTTCCGGGGTCGGCGGTGCGACTCCTCGCTGATCCCCTACATGGCCGCCAAAGTAGCCGAGTGCAAAGGAAATATCAGCGGCGAAGAAGTGCTGCACATTACCTGCCAAAACGGCAAAAAGTTTTTCAATATCGGAGTTTGATACCATGCAGACCATTTCTTATGAGTACCACGGCTCGCTCTATGTCAACCTGACCAACCGCTGTGACTGCGCCTGCGTGTTCTGTCTGCGCCACAACGGAAACAAGGGCAGTATCTATGCCGACGATCTGTGGCTGGAGCATGAGCCCACCCGACAGGAGGCGCTGGACGATCTGCTCTCGCGCGATCTAACTTCCTATCCCGAGATCGTCTTTTGCGGCTTTGGTGAGCCGACCTATCGCATTGACGACATTCTCTGGCTGGTGGACGAGATGAAAAAGGCCGTGCCCAACCTGCCCCCCGTACGCATCAACACCAACGGCCACGCCGATCTGATCCACGGCCGGGACACCGTTTCCGATATGGCCGGGCGCATCGATGCCCTGTCCATTTCCCTCAACGGCTCCACCTGCGAGGAATACGTCCGGGTCACCCGGCCCAAAGAGGGGGAAAAGGCGTGGGATGCCATGCTGGACTACACTCGCGCCGCCGCCAGGGTGATCCCCGACGTCCGAATGACCATCGTCAATAAGGACAAGTCGGACGAGGAGATCGAGCGCTGCCGCGCCCTGTGTGCCCAGCTGGGCGCCACCCTGCGCGTACGGGAATACATTCCCGACTGAGCAAACGACGCAAATACCGGGCACAGAATTTCTGCCACACAGAAATTCTTTGCCCGTTTTTATTTTCTGCAGGCAATCGGGGCGCAACCGCACAAAAACGTAAGGATTTTGTAACATTTTCGGTGTTGTTTTTTTGCCGTTTTATGCTATAACTTATAGTGGTATTTTCTGCTCCCTGTTTCCTGTATGGGGAACTCTTGTGCGCTTGACGCAGGAAAGGAGGGTTTCATGTTCCGAAGAATTGCACCGCTTTTTCCGGCTATCGTTCTGCTGCTGACTTTGTTTTCCGTTTCCATCTCGGCGCAGGAAGCCATCTGCTCCGACGCAGCCTTTGCGGCAACCGGGCTTTCCTCGCCCCGGCATATTTCCGACGGCACACGAAGCACCCAATCCACCGCCGGGGAAAACGCCACGCTCACCATCACCCGCAGCGGCGGCATTGCTGCCCTGTACATCGAATTTGCCCACGTTCCGTCGCCGTGGACGTTGATCGATCCGGCCACAAGCACCGAAATCGCCTGCGGCCAAAACGGTTTTTTGCATGAGTTTTGCGACCTGTCGGACACCCTGCCCGAAACGGTGACCCTGCATTTTCCGGCCGGCACCGCCATTGCCGATGTCTACACCTTTTCCCAAGGAGAGCTGCCTGACTGGGTACAGGTTTGGAATCCCCCCTGTGAACAGGCCGATCTGCTGTTGCTCTCCTCCCACTCGGACGATGAGCAGCTCTTTTTCGCCGGCGTTCTGCCCTATTACGCGGTAGAGCGTGAGTTGAATGTGCAGGTGGCCTATATGGTACAGCACTTTGACAGCGCCGTACGCCCCCATGAGCAGTTGGACGGTCTTTGGGCGGTGGGCATCCGCAATTACCCCGTCATGTCGGAGTTTCCCGACCTGTATTCCGAATCCAAAGACCGTGCCCAGGCCTTTTCCCGGGCGCAGGTTGTCTTTGCCGATGCCGGATTTACTTACGATGACTTTGTAAACTACATTACCACCTGCATCCGCCGCTTCCGGCCGCTGGTGGTCGTTTCCCACGATCTGGACGGCGAATACGGCCACGGCACCCACGTTTACAGTGCTGCCGCCCTGACCGATGCGCTGGTACACGCCGCCGACGCCGCCCAGCACCCCGAAAGCGCGGCGGAATACGGTGTTTGGACGGTAGAAAAAACCTATCTGCACCTGTACCCGGAAAATCAGATCATCATGGATTGGGACACCCCCTGCCCGCGTCTGGGCGGAAAAACCCCCTTTGAAGTGACGCAGAACGGGTTTGCCTGCCACAAAAGCCAGCACTGGACCTGGTTTAACCGCTGGATCTACGGCAGCCCGGGCAGAGCCGTGGTCAAAGCCACCGATATTACCAGCTATTCCCCCTGTCAGTATGGACTCTACCACAGCACAGTCGGCCCCGATGTGACCGGCGGCGATTTCTTTGAACACGTAGAAACCTATGCCCAGCGTGCCGCACGGGCGCAGGCCGAAGCGGAAGCCGAGGCCGAGGCCGCCCGACTGCAAGCCGAAGCGGAAGCACGGGCGCAGGCCGAAGCCGAAGCACAGGAACAGGCCATGGCCGAGGCCCAGCGGCAGAAAACCCTGCGCCTTGTCCTGACCATCTCGGCAGCGTGTGTTCTTGTGCTCCTGATCGCGCTGGTGTACTACGCAAAGCGGTCGAGGAAACACTCTTAATTTCCGATTCCCAAGGGAGGCGTTTTTATGCAAACCGTTTCCGTCATCATTCCCGCCTATAAGCCCGATCAAAAGCTGCTCTCCACGCTGGATGAGCTGACCAAAATCGGTTTTTCCGACATTCTGGTGGTCGACGATGGCAGCGGCGAATCCTTTGCCGATATATTTGAGCAGGTGTCTGCCCTGCCGCAGTGTACCCTGCTGCGCCATGAGGTCAACCGGGGCAAGGGTGCGGCGTTGAAAACCGCCCTGTCCTTTTTCCTGTCCAACCGCCCGGAGCAGGCCGGTGTCGTCACCGCCGACGCCGATGGCCAGCACTTGGCCGCTGACATTGCCGCCGTTTCCCGTGCCATGCTGGAGCGCGCGCATATTGTCTTTGGCGTGCGTGATTTTTCCTCCCCCAACGTCCCTCCGCGAAGCCGGATGGGCAATCGCATCACCGCCGGGGTATTCCGTCTGTTCTTCGGCATGAAGCTCAGCGACACCCAGACCGGTCTGCGCGCCTTCCCCCGGGAGGTTCTGCCCCAGATCATCTCGGCCAAGGGCGAGCGGTATGAATTTGAAACTCAAATGATCTTTTTGATGCATAAGCAGCGCATGCCGCTGGAGCAGGTCACCATCTCCACCGTCTACCTTGAGGAGAACCGCTCCTCGCACTTCCGGGTAGTGCGTGACAGCGTGCGCATTTACGCGCTGATCTTGAAATATCTGCTCAGTTCCATGGCCGCGGCCGTCATTGACGAGCTGGCCTTCTTCCTGTTCAAGAGCATGGATATTCTGGCCGTGCTGCTACCCATTCCGCTGACCTTTACCGCCGCCATTCTGGCCCGTGTGATCTCCTCGCTGGTCAACTACTTCCTCAACGCCAAGGTGGTCTTTGAGGGCAAGACCACCCGCACTTCGCTGGTGCGCTATTACATTCTGGCCGTCGGCATGATCGCCGTGTCCTCCGGTCTGGTTTTCCTGCTGGAGAATCTTTTGTCCATCTCCTCGCCGGCCCTGTCCACGCTGATCAAGATCGTCATTGACACCCTGCTGTTCTTCCTCAGCTTCCGCATCCAGCACAGGTGGGTCTTTCACGACACCTGATACTTACTACTTGGGAAAGGATTTTTCTTCATGAGCAAACGCAAATCTTCCTTTCGGCTGTTCTATTTGATCTATGTGGCGGTGCTGGCTGCGTTGATCGCAGTCGCCGTGGTATCCGTCAACACCCTTTTGCTCCACTATGAGGCCGCGCAACCCCAGGTCGCCGTGCGTGCCGCCGCCGAGCAGCTGGCCGACGATGTCCGTTCCGGCGCATTTGAGCGCAAATACCCCCTGGCTCAGGTCGAGCCGGGCCCTCTGGAACAAGGGCGTGATCTTCACAAGGAGTACCTGGCCCTTTACACCGACGGCGAGCTGAGCGTTTCCGAAAAGAGCGGCTCCCACGCAGAGGACGAGCTGTTCTATCTGGTGGAGCGTGACGGCTTCCCTCTGGCCGAGGTCAAACTCAAGGCCCAGGGCCCGGCCGTGACCAAGCTGGCCGTGTTCACGATGCGGGATTGGGCCGTGGAGTCGGTCACTCCCATTTGGCAGGCCCATGAGTACACCCTGCGTGTGCCCTCCTCCTTCACCGTACAGGTCAACGGCATGGCTCTGCAGGCCGACCCGGGCACGACCGGGG
This sequence comes from Oscillospiraceae bacterium, assembly GCA_045602885.1. Classification (GTDB taxonomy): domain Bacteria; phylum Bacillota; class Clostridia; order Oscillospirales; family Oscillospiraceae; genus JAJPXI01. The sequence continues at coordinate 5,928 of JAZSCJ010000056.1, read as the reverse complement.
CAGGCCGCCAGACGACCTATACCGTATCCGGGCTGTATCTCAAGCCCGAGTTTGTCATTGCCGACGGGGAAGGAGTCTGCGCCCCCTACGCCCTCAAGAACAACCGGGTCATGGCGGAATATTTCGACTACTCGCTGACGCTGCCGACCACGCTGAATGTCACGCTCAACGGCAATCCCTATACCGGCAACCCAACCGGCGACGGGCTGGTGCGCTATGACATCACCCGTGTGACCGAACCGACTGTCGTGGTCGCTGACTGCTTCGGCAATACCCTTACTTATGACGGCAGCGCTCCGCTGCCCCTGACCTATGCTGCTATCACCGCCGACAGCACCGACACGGTGCAGGTCAACGATGCGCCCGTCCCCCAGCAGGCAATATCCACCCGGGTCAATCCCGAATACGTCCATTTTGCCGATTATGTGCCGGGCCTGCCCCAACTGTGCACCTATTCCATCGCCATTTTGCAGGACAATGCCCAGATCACCGTGATCGACGATCAGGCAGGCACCCCTGTGGTGCTGGACAGCCAGGGCACCGACTATGACTTTACCGCCCGGGGCGATGCGCTGCCCTCCGTTCCGGAGCAGATCGCCCGACAGGTGGACGTGCTCACCGTTGCCCAGAGCTGGAGCAAATTTTTGACCCGCGACCTGGGCTTCCAAACGCTGGAGCAGTACTTGATCCCCGGCTCGTACCAGTACCAGGCCGCCCACCGCTACGCCACCGGGGAGGACATCAAGTTCATCAGCAAGCACACGCTGGCCGACCCGGCCTTTACCGACATTTCGGTGGACAATTTCCTGTGGATCACCGAGGATTGTTTCTCGGTGGACATCCGCTTTGTCAAGCATATGCGCCTGTATTACGGCGCCATGGTGGAAGACCCCATGAATGACCGATTCTATTTTGTCCGCTACGATGCCACCAACGACGGCGTCGCCAATCCCACATGGAAGCTGGCAAGCATGAAGGAGATCGTAACATGATACAAGAACAAGAAGAACTCCTGACCAGCCGCGGCACATTGCCTGCTGCCCACACGCACACCAAGCAAAGTCTGGGGCGCACCATCGGCAAGATCGTCGGGCGCGTGGTGCTGGTTTTGCTGACCCTGGTGGTCGCCCTTGCCGCCACGGTACTGATTTCCCTAAAGATGATCTGCTCGGACCGCTTCCCGTCCGCCCAGCAGATGTTTGTGACCACCATTCTGGAAACCGGGCAGCTGAAATTTTTGGCCTCCTGGTTTCTCAGCGCCGAAGAGATCCAGACCATCGTGGATCAAAACTCCATGCAGGATCTCAATGCTGAGGTGGACGCCGATCTGATCCAGATCGGCACGCCGGGCGAGGGCGGCCAGACTCAGCAGGACATTGAAGTGGTCGAGGTGGCCGGCGCCACCTATACCGGCACCATGATGATCGTCAAAGACCCCTCCCGGGTCAGTCTGGCCACCATTTACCCCTGGCGCGAGGTGGGCGTTACGCTGGACCAGCTGGTCGAGGCTAACGGTGCTGTGGCCGGTATCAACGGCGGACTGTATAACTCCACCAACAACTCGGGCGGCAAACCCTATGGCGTCATTGTGTCCAACGGCCAGATCCAGCACAACAAACCCAACGAGTGGCCCGGTCTGGTTCTGATCGGATTTGATGAGGACCACATTCTGCAGGTCATTGACCTGGCCGGGATGCGCGCGCCCGATGTGGAGGCGCTGGTCAAGCAGCGGCGCATCCGCGACGCCGTCACTTTCCAGGAAGAGGCCAGCGACACCAACAACCACTTTGTTCAGCTGGTCATCAACGGCGAACCGCGCCAGCTGCACGGCTCCGGCAGCGGACTCAACCCCCGCACCGCCATCGGCCAGCGCGCTGACGGCTCGGTGCTGTTGTTCGTCACCGACGGCCGCGGCAAATCGGGTCATCTGGGCGCCAGCGCCGGAGATCTGATCCAGGTCATGCAGGACTTCGGCGCTGTCAACGCCGCCAATCTGGATGGCGGCAGCTCCTCGTGTATGTACTATGACGGAGCCTATTTGATGGCCAGCGTGACCTTCTACTACACCAATTCCTCCTGGAAACTGCCCGCCGGCTTCATCGTAAAATAAACAAACAGAGCCCCTCGGCCTTTGGCCGAGGGGCGCTGCCCTGTTTCCGATTAAATTACTTTGACCGTCCAGCCATAGGGATCTTCGATCTTGCCCCACTGGATGCCGGTCAGCGTGTCGTACAGACGCTGGGTCAGCTCACCGATGGTGCCGCCGTGGATGATGGTTTTGCGGTCACCCCAGCCCATCTCGCCCACGGGAGAGATCACGGCGGCAGTGCCCGAGCCCCAGGCCTCTTCCAGCTTACCCGCGTCAGCCGCGTCAAACAGCTCCTGCGCCGAGATCAGACGCTCTTCCACCTCGATACCCCAGTCACGCAGCAGCTGCAGGCAGGAACGGCGGGTGATGCCGGGCAGCACCGAGCCGGTCAGCGCCGGGGTGATGACCTTGCCATCCACCTTGAACAGCACGTTCATGGAGCCCACTTCCTCGATGTACTTGCGCTCCACACCGTCCAGCCACAGAACCTGGGCATAGCCGTTGGCCTCGGCCCGGGCGCCGGCCCGGATGGAGGCGGCGTAGTTGCCGCCACACTTGGTGTAGCCGGTACCGCCCTTGACGGCGCGGACATCCTCGCTTTCCACGTAGATACGCACCGGGTTGATGCCCTCGGCATAATAGGCGCCCACAGGGGAGCAGATGACACAGAACAGGTAGGTATGGGACGCGTGCACGCCCAGCTGGGCATCGGTGGCGATGACAAAGGGGCGGATATACAGGGAGGTCTCCGGCTCGGAAGGCACCCAGTCGGCATCCACCTTGACCAGCGTCTTAACGCCCTCCACAAACAGATCCTCGGGGATGGCCGGGATGCACAGACGCTCGCAGGAGTCGTTCATGCGCCGGGCATTGTCGTAGGGGCGGAACAGCTGCACGCCGCCATCGGGGGTGCGGTAGGCCTTCATGCCCTCAAAGACCTCCTGGGCATAGTGGAACACCATGGCCGAGGGGTCCAGCTCCAGGGGAGCGTAGGGTACGACACGGGGATCAAACCAGCCTTTGCCTTCCTCGTAGTTGAGCAGGAACATATGGTCGGTAAAGAACCGGCCAAAACCCAGCTTATCGGAAGCGGGCTTGGCTTTGGGCGCCGTCGTTTGGGTGATCTTGATGCTTTCCATGGCAAAGGCCTCCTATAAAAGTAATCACTGTAACTCGTTAAAGTTTTCTGTAATTATACCAGTGCCCTGCCAAATGTGCAATGGTGAATGTGCCGTTTTTGACTTCTTTTCGCGGCAAGTCATGTGTGCATACAGCAAGCCAACTTGCCTTTTTAAAAAAAAGATGGTATACTATGGGGTAATTTTTACAAAAGGAACGATACTATGGAAATCAACGGCGAAATTGTCAATGAAACCGTAATGTACGATCAGCTGGGCCTGTCCGAGCCCATCATGAAGGCGCTGGCCAAAAAGGGCTATGCGCAGGCCACGGCGGTGCAGGGCGGTTCCATCCCCTACTTTCTGGAGTGGCGTGATGTGATCGCCAAGGCCCCCACCGGCACCGGCAAGACCTACGCTTTCGGCATCCCCATGGTGGAGCACATCGACCCGGAATCCACCGACATTCTGGCCCTGGTGCTGGCTCCCACCCGTGAGCTGGCCATCCAGATCCAGGACGAGCTGCGGGACCTGTGCCAGTTCAAAGAGGGCGTGCGCAGCGTCTGCTTGTATGGCGGTTCGCCCATCGACAAGCAGATCACCGCGCTGAAAAAGCGCCCTCAAATCGTTGTAGCCACCCCCGGCCGACTCATGGACCACATGAAGCGCCGCACGGTGCGTCTGGACAAGGTGCAGACCGTGGTGCTGGACGAGGCCGACCGTATGCTGGACATGGGCTTTGTGCGCGATGTGACCCGCATCCTGGACCAGATGCCCCACCGCAAGAATCTGGGTATGTTCTCGGCCACTATTTCCCGGGAAGTGATGGACATTTCCTGGGTGTACCAGCGTGACCCGGTGGAGATCACGGTACAGGCCGACGCGCAGAACAAGCCCGATATCAAGCAGTACCGCATCCAGCTGACCGGTCGGGATGAAAAGCTGGCGGCTATGGAGCGCATCCTGCTGGCCGAGGGCTATGACCGGGCCATCGTGTTCTGCAACACCAAGAACATGACCGACCGGCTGACCGGCCTGCTGAACATGAAGGGTCTGACCGCCCAGTGTCTGCACGGCGACATTGCCCAGCGGGTCCGGGAAAAGACCCTGCAGTCCTTCCGCAACGGCAAGCTCCCTCTGCTGGTGGCCACCGATGTGGCCGCCCGTGGTCTGGACATTGACGATGTGGACGCCGTGTTCAACTATGATGTGCCCGACGAGATCGAGTACTACATCCACCGCATCGGCCGCACCGGCCGAGCCAAGCGCCACGGTGTTGCATATTCTTTTGTATCCAGCGTCACCGAAGGGGTGCGTCTGGACGAGATCGCCAAGATTACCCGTGCCGACATCGAAGCACTGAAATTCGATGAGGACGGCTGTCTGGTGCCCGTGAACGAAGCTAATTAAGGCACGGGAGCCGAACCCGTTGCCTCAATCAAAAGGAGGACTTCCCATGAACCAACCGAAGAAACTGTACCGACTGGAAAATGACGCCATTCTGTGCGGCGTGTGCGGCGGCATTGCCGAGTATTTCAATGTGGATGCCTCCATTGTGCGTCTGATCACGGCCGCGCTGTGCCTGGCCGGCGGCTTTAGCGTTTGGATCTATATCATCGCCGCCATCATCCTGCCCAAGAAGCGCGACATTTACCCCGGCTTTTAACCCAACTGCCCCCATTTCCCATGGGGGCAGTCTGTTTACAGGAGGCTTTTATGATCGAACTGCGTAAATCTGCGCCGGAGGATGTGCCTGCGCTGCAGGAGCTGTTCCACCTTTGTTTCGGCGACAGCCCCGAAGTGTCGGGGCTGTATTTCAACCACTTTTACCGTCCCGAGGAATTTCTCATTCTGCGCGAAGATGGACAGGCCCGAGCCATGGCCGGACTGCTCAACCTGACCTTGACCGAGCCGGGCGGCAAAACCGTCAAAGCGGCCTATCTGTACGGCATGGGCACCCATCCCGACCATCAGGGCCGTGGCTTTGCCAAGCAGATTTTGAACTACATTGACTTTTATCTGCGCGGCAAACGGGACGTTCTGGTGACCGTACCGGCCACCGCCGAGCTGCACGCCTTTTACGCCAAATTTGGCCTGTCGGAATTTTCCTCTCTGTGGGAAGGATCGCCCACCCCCCGGGCGGTGCAGGAAGGGGAGTGCGCCCTGCCGCTGGACGGCGCCGGGTACGATGCCCTGCGTGAGAAGCTGCTGGCTGAGCACTACCATGTGTCCTACGGCCACCTAACCGCTCTGCAGGAAAAACTGTGCGCCGCTTCGGCGGGCAGTCTGCTCTCCCTGCAGGTAAACGGCATCCCCGGCTGTGCCGCCGTGGAGCAGTGGGGCGACATCGCTCTGTGCAAGGAACTGCTCATCGCCCCGGAGGGGCTGGAGGGTGCGCTGGCGCTGGTGGCGCAAGCGGTCTATCCCAAACGTCTGGTGGTGCGCCGCCCTGCCTTTTACCCCGATGCCGGTCTTGCACGCAAAGACTTCGCCATGATCAAGTGGTACGACCCCATCGCCGCCAAACGGTGGCAGCAGACCGACACGCCCTATCTGGGCCTGGCCTTTGACTAAGGCGCAGCCAAACCGTGCCTATAAAGACAACAACGGTGGTGCATCCCACGGGATGCACCACCGTTTTCTTTGTTTTGTTAATGTGCGATGGAATAAACCGCAATTTACTGTGCTCTTTTTTTCACCATCGCACGAATCAGCATGGCA
>JAZSCJ010000055.1:0-19030 GCA_045602885.1 Oscillospiraceae bacterium | reverse complement strand
ACACAAAAACAGTAACTGATTTACTTAAATACATCAATAAAGAAATAAAAATTTCCGATGTTTCTAACATTGTTTATACTGAAAATGGAGAAGTTATTGAAAGCAAATCAAAAGACTATATTGAAATGCAACAATTACCTTTCCAATCATTTACAGGATACAACCTAGAAAAACTTTTAACACCTAACGTTGTTCTTCCTATTCAAAGTTCAAATTCTTGTTATTGGGGAAAATGCAAATTTTGTGTTTGTAGCGGAAAATCAGCCTTTCAAACAAAACCCGTCATTAATGTTTATGAGGAGCTTGAATATTTATCAAAAAAATATAACACCAAATATTTTGCATTTTGGGATAATTCAATGCATCCTACTTTTCTATCAAAGTTAGCGGACTTGATTATAAAGTCGGAGGCCAAGCGGTCTTAGGAAGACAAAGTGGCCAAACAACTCCTTGGCTCACAGAACGACATGGCTACGACCCGACTACCCAGACCGGCGGACAGGATGCAGCCGAACATAACTTCATCCACGTTCTCGGGAGCAACGCCGGCGCGGTTGAGGGCTTCCTTCACGGTGATGGCGCCCAGCTCAACAGCGGGGGTGTCCTTCAGGGAGCCGCCAAAGGAACCAACGGCGGTACGGCAGCAGTTGACTACGTAGATTTCTCTCATTTTAATGACCTCCAAAAATTATCTGCTCCCAACTCATGGGGGCGGTTCTACGTTGGAAATTATATACCTCTAAAATATAAAAATCAACCGTCTGGAACACTTTTTTCGCGCAAAGTGCAGACATTCGGCCCCGGCTTCGAAAAAACACCGAAGCCGGGGCCGTTTGTTTGTTTTATTTGCCGAGAATCTCCCAGGTATACTCGGCCAGATTGACATCCTGCCAGTCGTAATCGTTCTGCATCAGCAGGCGCTCCAGCTCATTTTGCTGCTCCCAGGTGGCCAGATGGATCGGGCAATCCAGCACGCCCGGCTCCTGCAGCACGGCCAGCGTATGCCGCGCGGTGGTCTGCAGACCGACTGTGATGGTCTCGGTATAAACCTCTTCCCCGTACTTCTCGTAGTAATATTTCTCTGCGGGAACGGGAACGACTGTGTCCATTATGTCACCGTACCATTCTTCCCGCTCCGGCCCTTCCCGGTAGAAGGTCAGGCGCAGGTCGTTGACCAGGCAGTTATTTTGCTGCTCGGAGTTATCGACCAGATAGCGCACCAGATTGCCCTCGGCCAGGTCGGCCTGGATGGCCTGCAACAGGCGCGCCTGCGCCTGGGGATTCACTTCTGCCGACTCATGGGTCTCAGGACCCACCTGCCAGGAGTCTACACTGATCCGAAGCAGATCCTCCGCCCTTTGATCGTCCAGGCCATACGCCTGTCGAACCAGCTGAGGCAGGTTGACCAGCCGATCCAGATGAGCCGTGGGCGTTTCGGACACATCCAGATCCTGCCCGTAAACGGGGATCTCATAGCTGTAATCCCGCACAATCCGCTTTCCGTTGGTCAGCGTGTAGTATACGCACATGCCGGAGCGCTCGCCGTCCTCATGCTCCATGGCGTACTCGATGGACTGCTTGTTTTCCACAAAGCACCGATGGGCCGCAAGGACGGCCTGAACAACCTGGGCATCCTCGGTGTAAGTTTCAATGCGACTTGCCTCGTCATAGGGTTGGGTGCTGTCAATCTCCACTTCCACACCGACCACCTCATGTGCTTCGGGCACACGGTTTTCAAACCCCACCAGATCAAGCTCCATGACACACATCAGTACGATCAGCACCGCCGCAAAGGGCAGGCAGCCCTTCCACGCGCCAAACACCCGGAAGGATTTTTCCAGCAGCATCCGGGCAGCAAAATAGCCCACAACGCCGCACAGCAGCATGAAAAACAGCAGCGTCCACGCCGTGGCAGGCAGCGCATAGCGGAACAGTTCGTAAAGCACATTGCCAAAGACCAGCGCACAGCAGAAGGCCACGCCGTATTGGAACACAGGACGCATCCAGGGTACTGCGATAAGATCACCAGCACGCTCCATATCCCGGCGGCGGTAGAGCAGCAGCGCCGCACCGGCCAGAAGCAAGCCCAACACGACATAAATCAGGATGTAGCCAAGTCCCACAAACTGCCAGACCTCCGGCTCGACTCCTGCCTCGCTCACACGGACCAAGCGCACCGCTTCGCCCAGCTTCCACATCGGGGTCAGCCATTCCGCCAGGCGGATCAGTCCATCCATGCTGTAATAACCAAAGACAAACCGCTCCAGTGTCACTTCGATCATCAGCAGCACACCGGCCGCCAGGGCATTGAACACAGCATACAAAGCCGGCAGGCCCAGAATGTGGCCGGTACACATGGCACAGAACGTCGCCAGGCAGAAGAAAAACAGTTCGATTAAGGTGATACCGAAAAACCACAAAACCAGCTCACCCAGATGTACGCACCCCACCGAAATCTCAATCATCCAGGCCAGCAAAAAGACCACCAGATTGGGTCCGGCCAGGAACGTCAATCCCGAGAGGAAGTTGGTCAGAAACAGCCCCTCGCGTCGGATAGGCAGGGTATGCATCATACAGGTGGAACGGTTATTGAACAGGTAAGACCACACGGCGGCGGCCGCTAACAGCGAATACAGCAGCGCAGCGACCAATCCCCCCTGATAAATGCAGCGCAGCACATCCCGTGTGGCAAAGCGTGTGACATGATCGCCCCAGCCGCTCAGCACCAGACCGGACAAGAACCACAGCAGCCAAATGACCAGATACAATCCCCAGGCCGGCCAGAACCGGGTCAGATTCTTCTTGTAAAGCGTCGGATTAAACCACGATCTCGCGCACCGCATAGTCCTCACCTCCCATCTCATAAATAAAGATCTCTTCCAGCGAAAGGGGCAGCGCCTCCAGCAAAATGGGGGAATACACCGCCAGACGATTGGTCACGTCCTCGGCCGTGCCGCGGACGATCAGCGTATGGATGCGCCCCACCTGCGACACGTGCAGCACCTCCATATCCTCGGGCAGCTGGGGCATCTCCCGCTCCTGGAAGACCACCTGCATCTTGACCACGTTGCCCTGCAGATCGCTCAGCGAGCGCTCCACCAGCACCTTGCCCCGGGACAGAATGCCCACGTGGTCACATACATCCTCCAGCTCGCGCAGATTATGGGAGGACACCAGCACGGTGGTGCCGCATTCGGCAACGTCACTCATCAGCAGACTCCAGACCTGTCGGCGCATAACCGGGTCAAGACCGTCCACCGGCTCATCCAGAATGAGATAGTCCGGGCGGCAGCACAGGCTCAGCCAAAAGGCACTTTGCTTTTGCATACCCTTGGACAAACGGCGAATGGAGCGCTTTTCGTTCACCGTGGTGAAAATATCCTTGAGCGCCTCATACCGCTTGGTGTCGAACCGGGGATAAACCCCCTTATAAAACTTCATCATGTCCCGGGTGGAGGCCGACAGGAAATAGTACAGCTCGTCGGGAATGGACGTCATGCGCCCCTTGACCGCCGGGTTTCCAAACGCCGCTTGGCCATCCACCGTCATGCTGCCCTCGTCCTGCCGGTAGATGCCGGTAATGTGGCGCAGGATGGTGGACTTTCCCGCGCCGTTGGGGCCCACCAGTCCATAAATGGCGCCGGTGGGCACCGTCATGGTCAGATTGTCCAGCGCCTTGAAGCCGTCAAAACTCTTGACGACATTTTTCACTTCGATCATGGCCGTTCCTCCTCACACTTTTCTTTCTCGGCCTGCTGTAACCGCTGACACAGCTCCTCGGCAGTCATGCCCAGAAACAGCAGCTCGGTCGCCGCCGCATCAAAGCGGCCCAGCAGCATATTGCGCCGCTTTTCATCCACATCCTTGCGCTCGGCCGCAAAGGACCCCTTACCGGCCACCGAGCAGAGATACCCCTCTTGTTCCAACACCTCGTAGGCACGCTGAATGGTGTTGGGATTGATGGCCAGCAAGGACGCCAACGCGCGCACCGAAGGCAGCTTTTCCCCCGGCTGAATGGCCCCGGTCACCACCAGATGGCGCAGCCCGTCGGTCACCTGCTCGTAAATCGGCCGGGCGTCACGATAATTCAAATGGATCACATCGACCCTCCTCTCAACTGTGTTAGTCATCTTGGTACAGTTAGTATAATTTTTCCCCGGCGCGAAAACAAGTGCTTTTCCCTTAAGACTTTCTTACAATTTTCTGAAGCTGTCCGATTTTTTCGCCATTTTCGCTCTCTTTTCCCTTTTTATCGCGCGGTTTTCGGGGAGTGTTCCCATTGCCAAAACAATGGCACTCTGCTATAATGATATACGGCTTGTTATGTCTGTAACAAACTGTTTGTTATGACACACAGGCTATCCATTAAATGAAGGTGATGCAACGTTATGAGCAACTCTTTCGGTGCGATCGTTTTTTTGACTAAGGATCCGGCCGGCACCTTGATGCTGGAACCCATCCTGTTTGAACCGGCAGCCGCCTGGCTGTCCCAAACGCTGCAAGCGGCCGGTGTGCAGCAATTTTTGGTGGTTTGCCACGAAAGTGACCGCGACGCCGCGGCGGCCTGTTTCCCCGAAGGGGCCGAGCTGGTCACCACCGGCAGCGAAAATGCGCTGGATACCCTGTCCGGCTTCCTGTCCCGTCTGGACGGCCGGGCGCTGGTCTTTACTGCGCCGGTCTTTCTGACCGATCTGGGTGCCCAGCAGCTTCTCTCTCCCGTGGATCCGCCCCGGAACATGACGGGCACCGATGTATTCCGTGTGGATGCCGCTGCCCTGAAAACGGCGCTGGATTCGGGCAAGTTTGACGACTTTGAATCGGCCCTGCAGCAATGCGGCCAGGAGTTTTGCGAAAGCGGCGACTGGAACGCCCGCTCGGTCTTTAAGCTGGAGTCGGCGCTGGATCTGATGGAGGTACAGGCGGTGGCACGCCGACTGACCGTGGCCCGTCTGATCAGCCGGGGCGTGCGTGTTCTCGATCCCGATGCAGTCTATGTGGGCCCCAACGTGACGGTCGGTAAGGGAACTGCCCTGCTGCCGGGCACCATTTTGCGTGGCAAGACCACCATCGGCACCCATTGCGAGATCGGCCCCAACACCATGATCCGTGACTGTACCCTCGGCGACCATGTTACGGTCAACGCCTCCCAGCTGAACGAAAGCACCGTGGAAAGCGACACCACGGTGGGCCCCTTTGCTTACATCCGCCCCCATTGTCATGTGGGCGCTCACGTCAAGGTAGGCGATTTTGTGGAGCTGAAAAACTCCAACATCGGCAACGGCACCAAGATCTCGCACCTGACCTACGTGGGTGACTCCGACGTGGGTGAGCGTGTCAATTTCGGCTGCGGCACGGTAACGGTCAACTATGACGGCGCTAAGAAGTTCCGCACCACCATCGGCAACGATGCTTTCATCGGCTGCAACACCAATCTGGTCGCTCCCGTCTGTGTGGGGGACGGCGCTTATACCGCAGCCGGCTCTACCATTACCGACGATGTGCCCGGCGATTCTCTGGCCATCGCCCGCAGCAGCCAGGTCGTTAAGAAGCAATGGGCCGCCAAGCGCAGAAAGAAAAACGAAAAGCGTTAATTATTTTTTAATACATAACATATAGATGAGAGAGGGATGCTACATGATCGCGCACGGAAAGGACATTAAGATTTTTTCAGGCAACGCAAACCGCCCCCTGGCAGAAGCCATTTGTAAGGATATCGGCATCAGCCTGGGCAGCGCCGAGGCCGGCGCATTCTCCGACGGAGAAAACTTTGTTTCCATTTATGAGACCGTTCGTGGTTCGGATGTTTTCGTGATCCAATCCACCTGCAGCCCCGTCAACGACAACCTGATGGAGCTGCTCATCATGATCGACGCACTCAAGCGTGCTTCGGCCGGCCGCATTACCGCCGTGATCCCCTACTTCGGCTATGCCCGTCAGGATCGCAAAACCAAGCCCCGCGATCCCATTTCCGCCAAGCTGGTGGCCAATCTGATCACCACGGCCGGTGCCGACCGTGTGCTGTCCATGGACCTGCACGCCGCCCAGATCCAGGGCTTCTTCGACATCCCCGTGGACAATCTGCTGGGCTCCCCCGTTTTTGTGGATTACTTCACCAAGAAGTTCGCCGACGTTCACGAGGACACCATGGTGGTTTCCCCCGACGTGGGCAGCGTGGCCCGTGCCCGTGCCTTTGCCCAGAAGCTGGATATGCCCATGGCCATCGTGGACAAGCGCCGCCAGAAGGCCAACTCCTCCGAGGTCATGAATATCATCGGCGATGTCAAGGATAAGCACGTCATCCTGCTGGATGACATGGTGGACACCGGCGGTTCTCTGTGCCACGCCGCTCAGGCTCTGGTGGAGATCGGCCACGCCAAGTCGGTCACTGCCTGCGCTTCCCACGGCGTTCTGTCCGGCGCCGCTGTGCAGCGCATTTCTGACAGCGTGCTGGACGAAGTGGTCTTCCTGGACACCATCCTCCCCAGCGAAGCCGCCAAGGCCTGCCCCAAGATCAAGTATCTGTCGGTCTCCCATATGTTCGGCGAGGCCATTGACCGCATTTACCACGAAACCTCGGTTTCCAAGCTGTTCCTGTAACCATTTTTCAGGGGCGGGGTTCCCCCCGCCCCTGTTCTGTTTCTTGAGGTGAATCCCCATGTTTTTAAAAAAATCCTCGGGTGCCGAATGGCTGATCGTCGGCCTGGGCAACCCGGGCGACAAATATGAACACACCCGGCACAATGTGGGCTTTGACGCACTGGATCAGCTTGCCGAAGACGCCGGGGTCCCCGTGCAAAAACTCAAGCACAAGGCCTTGACCAACACCTGCACGGTAGCCGGGGTCAAAGTGCTGCTCATGAAGCCGGTCACCTACATGAACCTGTCCGGCGAGGCCGTGGGTGAGGCCGCTCGCTTTTACAAGATCCCTCCCGAACGGGTTCTGGTCTTTTCCGATGACACCTCCCTGCCCGTGGGCAAGCTGCGCATCCGCAAAAGCGGCAGCGCCGGCGGCCACAACGGCTTGAAAAGCATCATTCAACACCTGGGCACCGACGCGTTTCCCCGGATCAAGATCGGCGTGGGCGAAAAGCCCCACCCCGACTATGACATGGCCGACTGGGTACTGGGTAAGTTCCCCCCGGCCGACCAGAAAAACATCGACGATGCCATCACTCGGGCAGCCAAGGCTGCCGCGTGCTATCTCAAGGACGGCCCAGAAAAGGCCATGGGCCGCTTCAACGGATAAGCGCACCCGTTCCCCTAAAAATTTGAATCACCACCCCCCTCCCACACACCGTGGGCAGGGGGTATCTGCGCCCTTAACTTCCAAATTTTTCTATTTTCGAGGCAGAGTATGAAACTTCTGACTACCATCGTCAACCAAATACCGGAATTTCGCAAGCTGCTCTCGGCCATTGACGGCGGCGGCTGTCCTGCCGTGCTGTCCGGCCTTTCCCCCATCCACCGTGCCCACGTGGCCGCCGCACTTCGGCAGACCACCCAGCGCCCGGTGGTGCTTGTCTGCGCCGACGAGCGGGAGGGCGAGCGGCTCTGCTCCGACCTGCGTGCCTTTACCGGGGAGCAGGCACTGATGCTGACTTCCCGGGAATTCGTCTTTCACGAAAGCGCCGCCGTTTCCCGGCAATGGGAGCACAAACGTCTGGCCGCCATGGAGGCCATGCTGGGCGGCCGATCCAATTTGGTGGTTGCCACAGTGGAATCCCTGCTGCAGCGCACCATCCCCAGGCAGCAGTTGGCCGGAGTGCGCTTTGTGCTGGAAAGCACCGGTTCTTACGACCTCAACGAGCTGGCCGAGCGACTGAGCGCCGCCGGTTACACCCGGTGCGAGCAGGTGGAGGGCGTGGGCCAGTTCGCCCTGCGCGGTGGTATTCTGGACTTTTTTTCCCCGGCGCAGGAAAACCCGGTGCGCGTGGAATTCTGGGGTGACGAGGTGGACTCCATGGGCCTGTTTGACCCGACCTCCCAGCGGCGCATCCAAACTCTGGAGCAGGCCGTTATCCTGCCCGCCGGCGAGGTGCTGCCGGCCCTGTCCCCCGACCCGGACTGTCTGGGTGGCGACAAGAACCTGCCCAAGATCTATCCCACATTGGCCACCGCCGCCGACTATTTGCCCGAAGACGCCATTGTGCTGTTTTCCGACAGCCCCCGGGTGGCCGAGCGAGCCAAAAACTACTTGTGGCAGCTGGACGAGGACATCAAAACCCTCATTGAAGCGCAATATCTGGACGGCAAGGATGCCATCTATGCCCGCACCTTTGCGCAGCTCATGGCGGTACTGGAAGACTGGCCGCTGTGCTTTCTGGACAGCTTTCCCGTGTCGGAATACCCGGCCCGGCCACGCACACTGCTGAATTTACTGGCCAAACAGTTGCCCTGCTTTGGGACCAGCCTGGAAACCGCCGTGGCCGATCTGGCCCATTATGAAACCAGCGACATGGGCGTGGTGCTGCTGGTGGGCAGCGAGCAGCGTGCCTTGAATTTGCAGGCTCTGCTGCGTGAGCAAAAGCGCAAGACCGCCGTGGATTTCCAGCTGCATGAGCTGCCCCAACCGGGCAAGGTGGTCATCGCCGTGGGCGGACTGTCCTCGGGTGTGGAATACGCCGGCGCTCACATCGCCGTTTTGACCGAGGGGCAGGCACTGCCCGCCAAAAAAAGCCGCAAAAAGGACACCACCAACCGACAAAAACTGCAAAGCTATGCCGATCTGTCCCCCGGCGATCTGGTGGTACACGAGCACCACGGCATCGGCCGCTTTCTAGCCATGGTCAAGATGCCGGTGGACGGCGTGGAGAAGGACTACGTAAAAATTGCCTACGCCGGGGCCGACACCTTGTACGTCCCGGCCACCCAGCTGGACTTGGTCAGCAAGTACATCGGCTCGGCCGATGGCGAGGGCGAGCGCAAGCTGTCCCGTCTGGGCGGCGCCGACTGGGAAAAGGCCAAGACCCGGGCCAAAAAGGCGGTGGCCGATCTGGCCAAGGGGCTGATCCAGCTCTATGCCGAGCGTTCCCGGCAGCCGGGTTACTCCTTCTCCCCCGACTCGCCGTGGATGAAGGAATTTGAAGAACAATTTGAGTACGCTGAAACCGAAGACCAGCTGCGCTGCATTGCCGAGATTAAGGCCGATATGGAGCGACCCCAGCCCATGGACCGCCTGTTGTGCGGCGATGTGGGCTATGGCAAGACCGAGGTAGCCTTCCGCGCCATTATGAAATGCGTACTGGACGGCAAGCAGGCCGCCATTTTAGTGCCCACCACCGTACTGGCCCGTCAGCATTTTCTGACCGCCAAACAACGTTTTGCCAATTACCCCGTGGAAATCGAGGTCATCTCCCGCTTCCGCACGGCCGCTCAAATGAAAGCCGCCCTGCAAAGGCTAAGCGACGGCAAGATTGACCTGCTGATCGGCACCCACCGTCTGCTGCAAAAGGACGTGCAGTTCAAGGACTTGGGGTTGCTGGTGGTGGATGAGGAGCAGCGCTTCGGCGTCACCCACAAGGAGCGGCTGAAAGAGCTTTCCAAGCAGGTGGACGTACTCACCCTGTCAGCCACCCCCATTCCCCGCACCCTCAACATGGCGCTGAGCGGAATTCGGGATATGTCCTCGCTGGAAGAGCCGCCCCACGGCCGCCAGCCGGTACAGACCTACGTGGTGGAGCACGACTGGTCGCTTCTGTGTGACGCCATGCGCCGGGAGTTGGAGCGCGGCGGTCAGGTCTACTACCTGCACAACCGGGTGGAGTCCATCACCCAGACCGCCGGGCGCATCCAGCGTATGCTGGGCGATGACGTGCGCATGGGCATCGCCCACGGTAAAATGAGCCAGGACGAGATCAACGACGTTATGCAGCAGATGACCGATCACGAGCTGGACATCCTGGTTTGTACCACCATCATTGAAACCGGCATCGACCTGGGCAACGTCAACACCTTGATCATTGAAGATGCCGACAAGATGGGTCTGGCTCAACTGCATCAGATCCGCGGCCGGGTGGGCCGCTCGGGTCGCCGGGCTTATGCCTACATGACCTACCGCAAGGGCAAGGTGCTTTCCGAGGTGGCCTCCAAGCGGTTGAGTGCCATCCGGGAATTTGCTGAGTTTGGCTCGGGCTTTAAGATCGCCATGCGCGATCTGGAGATCCGTGGCGCAGGCAACATTCTGGGCCCCGAGCAGTCGGGCTTTTTGGTCAGCGTGGGCTATGATATGTACCTGAAGCTACTGGAAGAGGCCGTTCTGGAGGAACGGGGCGAGAAAAAGGCTATCCAGACCGAATGTGCCGCCGATCTGGCCGTGGCCGCCCACATTCCCGACCGCTATGTGCCCTCCCCCGAACAGCGCATGGATCTGTACCGCCGCATCGCCAAGATCCGCACCGAGGAGGATGCCGATGACATGGTGGATGAGCTGATCGACCGCTTTGGCGATCCTCCCCGGCCGGTCAACAATCTGATCTCGGTGGCTCTGCTGCGCGGCCGTGCCGCCCTGTGTGGCATCACGGAAATCGGGCAAAAGGGCATGGCGCTCAACTTCACGCTGGCCGCCTTCGACTTGCAGCGTATTTCCTGCCTGTGCGCCCAGGAGCGCTACAAGGGCAAGCTGCTGTTTTCGGCCGGAGAAAAACCCTATCTCTCCCTCAAGGTCAAAAAAGGGGAAGATGTGCTGCGTCTGGGCGAGCGTCTGGTGGCAGACTATGCCGACACCGCCGAAAAAACAAGCCCACAAGTTGGATAGATTTTCTTGAATTTTCCAGCAGCGCATGATATTATGTTTCCTATAACCTTGATCGGAGGCTTGCTTATATGAATCTTTTCAAGAAAGTGTCGGCATTTCTGCTGGCCGGCACCCTGATTTTTTCTCTGGCCGCCTGCTCCAAGGACGACCAGGACGGCAAACGCACCGATGACCCCAATTCCCCTTCGGCCGGGACAGAGCTTGCTCTGCCGGACGATTTTGTGGTGGACACCTCGGTGGAGGATCTGTATCTGGCCACCGCAGGCGTACCCGGCGACTTTCCGCTGTTTACCATCAATGGCCAAGCCGTCCCCGCCCGTACTTATCTCTACTGGCTGTGCGATAACATTGCCTATCTGCAGGCCAATTACGCCCTGGCCCCCGATTGGGGTGCGGATGCCGAACTGACCGACTATGTCAAGTCGGACACGCTCAATGCCACCATTTACTCGGTCCTGCTGCCGGAAAAGTGCGCCGAGCTGGGCTTTGAACTGTCGGAAGATCAGCGCACCAAGCTGGAAAACAATCTGACTTTGACCGCCACCATGATGGGCGGCGAGGAGGTTTTTGCCGAAGAGCTTCGTAAGGCCGGGTTGACGCGCAGCCTGTTTTACGATGTGTGCGCTACGCCCTACTATTATGATCTTTTGCAGAACTCCCTGTTCTCCACCCCCCCGACCGAGCAGCAGATTTTGGACTATGCCGAACAAAATGACCTTCTGTGCGCCAAGCACATCCTGCTTCTGACCCAGGATATGACCACCGGCGAACCCTTGCCGGAGAGTGAAATTACCGCGCAAAAGGAACTGGCCGAAACCATTCTGGCCCAGTTGAAGACCAGCAGCAATCTGGCGGCTGATTTTGACGCGCTGATGCATCAGTACAGCCAGGATGGCGGCCTTGCCACCTCCCCCGCCGGATACACCTTTACCGCCGGGGAAATGGTGCCGGAATTTGAATCGGCTACCCGTGCGCTCAAGGTGGGCCAGGTCAGCGACATTGTGGAGAGCGTCTATGGCTATCACATCATTCTGCGCCAGTCCCCCAACAGCGATGACGCCCGTGCGCAATATTTAAGCTCTCTGGTGTCCCAGCAGCTCAAAACCTGGGCTGAGCAGGCCGATATTGTCACCTCCGAGGAGTATGACGCACTGGATCCCCACATGTTTTATCTCAAGTTCTCCGCCTATCAGCAGGCCTTTGCCGCCCAGTCTGCCCCGGAGACGCCCTAACTTGACTCACTTTTATGAGACTTATCTGCCTTTGGGCGGATAAGTCTCATCGCGTATATCACAAAGGAGGAGTTTCATGAATTTATTGGAACTGTTTATCATTGCGGTGGGGCTTTCCATGGACGCTTTTGCCATCGCTATCTGTAAGGGACTGTCGGTACAAAAGGTGTCCCTGCGCCACGCCGCCTGCGCCGGACTTTGGTTTGGCGCGTTCCAGGGGCTGATGCCTCTGCTGGGCTGGCTGCTGGGCAGCCGCTTTCAGTCGGCTATCGAGCGGTTTGACCACTGGATCGCCTTTGTTCTGCTGGCCGCGCTGGGTGTAAATATGATCCGGGAGGCCCGGGGCGAGGAAGAAAGCGTGGACGGCTCGTTTGCCTGGCGCGCCATGCTCCCCATGGCGGTGGCTACCAGCATTGACGCACTTGCCGTGGGGGTGACCTTTGCCTTTTTGCAGGTGCGTATTCTTCCCGCCATCGCCTTTATCGGTGTGATCACCTTCCTGCTGTCGGCCCTGGGCGTGCGTCTGGGCGTGGCCTTTGGCCGGCGCTATCAGACGGCGGCACAAATTTTCGGCGGTGTCGTTTTGATTTTGATGGGTCTGAAGATCCTGCTGGAGCATCTGGGTATTCTGTTTTGATCGTAAAAACGCAAAAAGGACGCAAGCGCCGTTAGGCGCTTGCGTCCTTTTCTTTGATGCAGTTTCGTTTTATCGATACTTGCCGTACTCAAACAGGGTATCCTTCCAGGCCTGCAGGTTTTCCGTTTTAACCTGGTCGATGGCGATGGTGTTGGTCATGATAAAGCCACCGCCCGGCGCAAGCTCGTCCAGCATCTTCCGGGTGTGATCGATCACGCGCTGCTTATCACCTATCATAAGATATTCGGTGGGCATGCCGCCGCCAATGCAGGCCACATCGCCCAATACCTTCTTGGCCCTGCGCAGATCCACATCCTCGAAGAAGTAGATGACCTTGCCCTTGGGCACATCGGCCAGCACCTCCAGGCGGGTGTGATACTTGCCCTCGCACATGACCAGCGGCGTCATATCCGCTGCGATGATGGCGTCGATCACCTTACGCAGGCCGGGCCAGTAGAACTTTTTGTAGTTTTCCAGCGACATAAAATCATCCACACCGCAGTGCAGCGGCACAAACACATACTGGGCGTGCTGCATCTTGGCGTTGGCGATAAAGGTGGGGATGTGCTGCTCACAGATCTCCAGCGCACTCTGCAGCCGCTCGGGCTGCTCGATGCAGTCCATGCAGGCTTCCATAATGCCGCGAATGTGGTCGGCGTATTCGTCGAAGGGGCACATACAAGTGGCTCCGCCAAAGGGAATGAACCCACGCTCGACGGCGTGCTGCGCCTGTGCCGCGCACTTGCCCAGATTTTCCATGACCAGATTTCCGGTTTCCAGCATGGCCTTCAAGGCCTCCTGCACCGGCGGCGCACCAAACACGCCCAGACTGTAAATGCAGGAATTGCTCATGGCCATGGGGTTGAGCAGCGCCAAACCGCCAAAATTGGCGTACTTTTGGGGCAAAACCTTCTGGAACAAAAACCAGTTGGGGTCTTTCAAAAACTGGTCAAAGTCCTCGTCACGCAGAAATTGCTTGTCAATGTACTGGTACGGCACGTCGTCCCCCAGCTGATGCACCGCGCCGGGGTAACGGGAGCAGGTGGAAGCCGCACGCTCCATGGCCGGGCTGGAAAACACAGTGGGCATAAAAACCATGTCCGGCTCATAGCGGTCCAGCATCCGGTCCAGCGCATCGTTGAGCGTAAAGGGGTCTCGCATGGATGCGCCAAAGGACACGCCGTACTCAATCTGGTAAAAATTGTTCCAGGTAGGGATAAACGGGACACGGTCAGGCTCCTGCAGCGCCACGGCGGCCTGTATCCGGGCACCGCGCTGCGCAATGGGGGGCAAGTGGGTCAAATCCATGTGAAACTCCTCCTTATTCATTTGTACTTTATACCTTCATCATATCATGTAAAACCGCAGCCGTCCATTGCGATTTTTCACTGCGCCGAGCCACTTGGTTTTCCTGTGTGTCTCGCCGGATTTCCCTCACTTTTGTGAACCGGCCGTGCTAAAGTGTGGGGTATCCCACGACCACGGCCGGCCACGGCCGTTTGGCAAAAAGGAGTGTTTTCGTTGCTGTGGTTTACCAAAACCCCTGTCGAGGTGCTTTCCCAGCTACATACCGACCCGACGCACGGTTTGAGCGCGCAGGAGGCCGCCCGCCGCCTAACCCGTTACGGCCCCAATGCGCTGGAGCAGAAAAAGCAAAAAAGCTTGCCCGCCCGGCTGGCCGATCAGCTGAAAGACCCCATGATCTTCGTTCTTCTGGCCGCCGCCGTCCTGTCCTTTGTGGCCAGCGGCTTTCAGGACTGGGTGGATTCGGTCATCATTTTGGGCATCGTGCTGGTCAACGCCGTCATTTCCATCTCCCAGGAAGGCAACGCCCAAAAGGCGCTGGATGCCCTGCGCAATATGTCGGCGCCGCTGGCCCGGGTGATCCGGGACGGCAAGACCCTGCGGCTGGACACCGCCGCCTTGGTGCCCGGCGACATCATTACGCTGGAGGCTGGGGATCTCATTCCGGCCGATGCCCGTATTCTCGACTGCACCGGGTTGAAAACCGACGAGTCGGCCATGACGGGCGAGTCCATGCCGGTTTCCAAATATGCGCTGGACGCCCTGCCGGCGGAAACTCCCCTGGGCGACCGGGTCAATATGGTCATTTCGGCCACCGTAGTCACCAATGGCCGGGCCACCTGCGTTGTGACCGCCACCGGCATGGAAACCGAGATGGGGCGCATCGCCGGTCTGCTGCAAAACACCGATGACACCGCCACCCCCCTGCAGCGGCGCATGGTGGAGATCTCCAAGATCCTGTCCCTGCTGTGCCTGCTGGTGTGCGCCGTTACCTTTGGGGTGGGTCTGTTTCAGGGCAAAGGGCTTGTGGATATGTTTTTGACGGCCGTATCCCTTGCCGTGGCCGCCATCCCAGAGGGGCTGCCCGCCATTGTCACCATCGTTCTGGCGCTGGGTGTGCAGCGCATGGCCAAGCGCCACGCCATTGTGAAAAAGCTGCCTGCCGTGGAAACGCTGGGCTGCGCCTCGGTCATCTGCTCGGACAAAACCGGCACGCTGACCCAAAACAAAATGACCGTGGTGGAAGTATGGTCGCCCGACAACGCCCACACAACGGAGGTATTGATTGTAGGCGCGTTGTGCAGTAATGTCACCCCCACCGCCATGGCTGACGGAAGCCGCCCCATGGAAGGCGACCCCACCGAGGTGGCGCTGGTGGAGCGTGCCCGGGCGGAGGGGCTGGACAAGACCGCGTTGGAGCGTGCCACGCCCCGTCGGGGTGAGATCCCCTTTGACTCCCAGCGCAAGCTCATGAGCACCCTCCACCCCAGGCCGGAGGGCGGCTTTCGCCTGATGGTCAAGGGCGGGCCCGACGTATTGCTTGGCCGCTGTTCCCACCTGTTGTTATCCACGCCGGTGGCGTTGACCGATCCCCTGCGCCAGCAGGTACTGCGCGCCAACGAGGCCATGGCCTCCCGTGCCCTGCGGGTACTGGGCATGGCCTGGCGGGATTTGGACACCTTGCCCGCCGATTTGACCGATCCGGCGCTGGAAACCGGACTGACCTTTGTGGGCATGACCGGCATGATCGATCCGCCCCGGGCCGAGGTCAGAGATTCGGTGGCGCGCTGCTATGCCGCCGGCATCCGCCCGATCATGATCACCGGCGACCACAAGGCCACCGCCGTGGCCATCGCCCGCGAGCTGGACATTTTCCAACCCGGAGATCTGGCCATCACCGGCGAGGATCTGGACTTTCTTTCCCAGGAACTTCTGGAACAGGACGTGGCCAAATTTTCCGTATATGCCCGGGTGTCCCCCGAGCACAAAATGCGCATCGTGCAAGCCTGGCAGAAAACAGGCCACATTGTGGCCATGACGGGTGACGGCGTCAACGACGCCCCGGCCCTCAAGGCCGCCGATATCGGCTGCGCCATGGGTATTTCGGGTACTGACGTGGCCAAAAGCGCCGCCGACATGATTCTGACCAACGACAATTTTTCCACCATTGTCCATGCCGTGGAACAGGGACGCGGCATTTACGCCAACATCAAAAAGGCCATTCACTACTTACTCTCCTGCAACATCGGCGAGATTTTGACCATTTTTGTGGCCACCCTGCTCAATTTTCATCAAATGCCCCTCATCCCGGTGCAACTGCTGTGGCTCAATCTGGTCACCGATTCCCTGCCGGCGCTGGCCCTGGGCGTGGAGCCGGTGGAGGCCGATGTGATGCAGCACGCCCCCCGCAGTGCCCGGGAAAATCTGTTCAACCGCGCCTTTTCCCTGCGTCTGATCTGGCAGGGCATTCTGGTGGGACTGCTGACCTTGATCGCCTACTACCTGGGTGAATATGTGCTCAGCGACCCGGCCTGCGCCGACGCCACCGCCAACACCATGGCCTTTGCCACGCTGACGCTGTGCCAGTTATTTCACGCCTTTGACGTGCGCAGTGAAACCGAATCCATCTTCCGCATCGGGGTGTTTTCCAACCGCGCCATGAACGAGGCCTTTTTGGTGGGGCTTGCCCTGCAAATGAGCGTGCTGTGCCTGCCGCCGCTGCAGCGTCTTTTTTCGGTGGTCTTTTTGACCCCGGTGGAGTGGCTGGTGGTTCTGGCGCTGGCCGTGACCCCGGTGCTGGTGTGCGAAGCGGTCAAGGCACTGCGCCGACTGCGAATTGCAGGGAAATAGGCACAACGGACGAGGGTCATCCCTCGTCCTTCTCTTGTTCCACCGGCTTCCAGTACAGACAGCTTTCCTCCGGGGTGCGCCGCTTTCTCCGCGGCGTGGCACAATGTCCGTACCAAAGTGGGTACGGCCTGCCCCCTTCCTGCAATATGTAATGCTGCCGGTAGTGAACGCAAGTTCCGCAGCAGATCTTTTCCACGATCACATAACGCGGTTGCTTCATTTTTTATCACCTCAAACGCATTATACTCAATATATTGGGCATAGTCAATATGTTGAGCGTGGTATGGTATACTACGAGGTGAGAACATTGATTCGTTACACTCCGTTTTATCGCACACTTTGCGAAAAAGACATCACAGAATATCAACTGATTTTCAAACACGGTATTTCCGCCAATATCCTGCACCGTATGAAGCATGGGCAAAATATCACCATGAAAACGCTGGATTCGCTTTGCTTTATTCTGGACTGTAATGTAAGTGATATTATAGAATATGTAAAAGAAGATTCCTGATCATCCCGCAAACAGCAGATGATCGGTTGCGGTCAAAGAACGGATGCGACCCCATTTCTTTTTTGCCGGCCCAAAAAAGAACGGTGTCGCCCGCCAAAGAAAAAAGGCCTGTGACGCGCTTGCCACCTTGTTAGTCACTATCGGCGCTGTGCTTCTCTGATTTGGCAGTGGCTTCGACCGCCGTTACGGCGGCAACGCTCTGAAGTCGTTATCGTTGCGTTCTCCGTCACAAGCGCCTGTTGGTTGCAGTAGTCCCGACCAACGCGGTGCGTTTTCATTTTTGCACCACTCAACCTCCGCAAAAGGTGATATAATGTATTTTAGACGAATCAGAGATCTTCGCATGGACGGCGATGTTAAGCAAATCGAAATCGCTTCTTATCTAAATGTAAAGCAAGGCACGTATTCGGATTACGAAAACGGGAAAATTAATATTCCGATTGAGGCGTTGATTAAGATTGCGGATTTTTACCATGTAAGTTTAGATTATCTTGTGGGCCGTTCTGACCAAAAATAGCTTCGGTGAAAATGCTCTTGCCCCTTTGACCGCCCAAAGGGGCGAAAGGCGCTGGGGAAGAGAGGATTCCGATTTCCTCTCTTCCCCAGACCCCAACTCTCTTAAAACGGCCAAGGCGGGAGATACCCCCGCCTTGGATCCACCCCGACCATCGTGCAAACTTGCGGCGGTTGCGTTCTGTTCGCACCTGTTCGGTCGGGATTGATGACACAAAAGGCGCAAGACGGAAGAACGCCAAGTTACTACGTCCGGCAAGTCACCGCCGTAACGGCGGTCGAAGCCACTGCCAATTCAGATAAGCGCGCGCCGACAGTACCCGCCAATGCGGCAAGCGCGTCAAAGGGCGTTTTTCTTGGGAATCCAAAACCCGTTCTTTTTGTGCCCGACCAAAAAGAATGGGTGTTGGAACCGTTCTCTGTCGGAGACGCCCGCCATGATCTCCGGGTTAGCCGGCCGTACTGCGGCATCCATGCACAAAGGAGGAATCCACCATGACTCACGAAGATTATATGCGCCTTGCGCTGGAGGAAGGCCGCCTTGCACTGGAAACCGGGGATGTTCCGGTGGGCTGCGTCATCGTCAGCCCCGACGGCGCGGTCATTGGCCGGGGGCACAACCGCCGGGAGGCCGACCACTCCGCCCTGGCCCACGCCGAGGTAGAGGCCATCCGCCAGGCCTGCCAGACCCTTGGCTCATGGCGGCTGCACGGCTGCACCATGTACGTCACGCTGGAACCCTGCCCCATGTGCGCCGGTGCCATCATCAACTCCCGCATCCCAAGCATCTGGTACGGTGCCAAAGACGATAAGGCCGGCGCTTGCGGCTCGGTGCTCAATCTGTTTGAAGAACGCTTTAACCACAAGCCGGCTCTGCGCAGCGGTCTGCTGCGGGAGGAGTGCGCCGCCCTGCTGCAGTCCTTCTTTTCCGCCTTGCGCAGCGACCCCTAAACCAGGGCAAATCCCGTCGCAGCCGGGGTAATACGGCCTTTCTCCGCAAACGTTTCCCCATTTGCCCGGTGTTTTTTGAAGATTTAATACTTTTTTAATAACTCTGGGCTTTTTTATTAACAACTGTGCGCTATTATAATCCTGCAAGAAGCAGTTTCTTTTCTTTTCATTTCATTGTATCCTCTTTCCTTCGCATCGGAGGGGCGCCTGGGGGAGCGGCCGGCCGTTTGGTTTGTCTTGTTTTGTTTTGTGTGAAACGCGCCCCCCCTCCCCTC
>JAZSCJ010000054.1:0-11824 GCA_045602885.1 Oscillospiraceae bacterium | reverse complement strand
AAGTGCTGGAGCAGGAGCCCATGAGCAGGCATACCACCTTCCGGGTGGGCGGCCCTGTTTCGCTGATGGTGCTGCCCCGTACCGCGGCGCAGGCCGCGGCGGCGGTGCGTGCGGCAGCGCAGGAGGGCATCCAACCCTTCTTTCTGGGCAACGGCTCCAATCTTCTGGTGTCTGACGCAGGCGTGGATGCCGTTGTGATCAAGACGGTGGGCGGCTTGCAGGGTCTTACCGTGCAGGACGCGTGCATTACGGCGGAAAGCGGCGTGCTGCTTTCCCGGCTGGCCACGGTTGCCAAAGAGCATAGCCTGACCGGGCTGGAATTTGCCCACGGCATCCCGGGCAGTCTGGGCGGCGCGGTGACCATGAATGCCGGGGCCTATGACGGGGAAATGGCGCAGGTGGTCACTTCGGTGACCGTGCTCCACGCGTCGGGGCAGACGGAAACGGTGAAGCAGTTTGATTTTTCCTATCGTCACAGCGCCTTTTCCGATGGAACACGCATGATCCTTTCCGCCACGCTGCAGCTGGCGCATGGGGATGCTGACCTCATTCGTGCCCGCATGGAGGAGCTGATGCAGCGGCGCAAGAGCAAGCAGCCGCTGGAATGGCCCAGTGCCGGGTCGACCTTTAAGCGGCCGCAGGGGTACTTTGCCGCCGCGCTCATTGACCAATGCGGTCTGAAGGGCTTTACTGTGGGCGGCGCGCAGGTATCGGAAAAGCACGCCGGCTTTGTCATTAACAAGGGCGACGCCACCTGTGCCGATATTCTGGAGCTGATGGAGCAGGTGCGCAAGCGCGTTCTGGATCAAACCGGCGTAACGTTGGAGCCGGAAGTGCGCGTGTTGGGGAGTGTGTAACATGGATTTTGTGATCGTATCCGGCCTTTCGGGCGCGGGAAAAAGTAAGGCGGTGTCCGTTTTGGAGGACATCGGCTACTACTGCGTGGACAATTTGCCTGCCGCGCTGATCCCAAAGTTTGCCGAGCTTTGCATGGCGGCCATCGGTAAGTACGATAAGGTGGCGGTGGTGACCGACATTCGGGGCGGGCAGACCTTTGAGGGACTGTTTGACGCGCTTAACCAGCTGCGTGCCATGGACTGCGATTATAAGATCCTGTTCGTGGAAGCCGATACCCAAACCATCATCAAACGCTACAAGGAAACCCGGCGCAGTCATCCTCTGGCGCAAAGCGGCCGGTCGCTGGATGAAGCGGTAGCGCAGGAACGTGTCGCCTTGGAACCGGTGCGCAAGCGCGCCGAGTACATCATTGACACCACGGCCCTGTCCACCGCCAAACTGCGCGGCGAGATTTTGCGCCTGTTCAGTCGGGAAAAGGCCAGCTCGGCCATGAGCGTGTCGGTGGTGTCCTTTGGGTTCAAATACGGCATTCCCATTGAAGCCGATCTGGTCTTTGATGTGCGCTTTTTGCCCAACCCCTTTTACTTGCAGCAACTGCGCAGTCAGACCGGCCTGGATGAGCCGGTGCGTAACTTTGTCTTCGGCTATCAGCAGACGCTTGACTTTATGAGCCGGGTGGAAGATCTGATCGCTTTCCTGCTGCCCTACTATGTGGAGGAGGGCAAAACCGCGCTGGTCATCGGCATTGGCTGTACCGGCGGTCAGCACCGCTCGGTGGCCATCACCCGGGCGCTGGCCGATTTTATTCGACAGAAGGGATACCAGGTAGCCGAAAACCACCGTGACATGACGAGGGCATAAGTATGGAACATTTGATGCACGGACCTAAAATCGTTGCCATCGGCGGCGGAACCGGACTGTCCACCATGCTGCGTGGGTTAAAAAACCATACGCGCAATCTGACCGCCATTGTGACCGTGGCCGACGATGGCGGCGGCTCCGGCGTACTGCGGCAGGAACTGGGGATGCCTCCGCCGGGCGACATTCGCAACTGCATGCAGGCGCTGGCCAATGTAGAGCCGGTCAT
This sequence comes from Oscillospiraceae bacterium, assembly GCA_045602885.1. Taxonomy (GTDB): domain Bacteria; phylum Bacillota; class Clostridia; order Oscillospirales; family Oscillospiraceae; genus JAJPXI01. The sequence goes on along the minus strand of JAZSCJ010000054.1, from coordinate 9,879 downwards.
GGAGCAGTTGTTGGGCTATCGCTTTCGGGAGGGCAGTCTGTCCGGGCAGGCCTTTGGCAATCTTCTGCTGGCCGCTTTAAACGGCATTTCCGATTCCTTCGACCATGCGGTGGCCCGTATGAGTGAGGTTTTGGCCATCACCGGCCGGATTTTGCCGGTGACCAACTCCAATGTGCAGTTGGAGGCCAGCTTTGAAAACGGAACCCGGGTCGTCGGGGAATCCAAAATTTTTGAATTCAAAAAGCAGCAGGACTGCCGGATTCAGCAGGTGCGCCTGCTGCCCGAGCATCCGCCGGCGCTGCCTGATGCGCTGCAGGCCATTGCGCAGGCCGAACTGATTTTGTTGGGCCCGGGCAGCCTGTACACCAGCGTCATTCCCAATCTGCTGGTGGACGGCATTGTGGATGCCATCTGCAAATCCTCTGCGCTGAAAGTTTATGTGTGTAACATCATGACCCAGGACGGCGAGACCGAGGGCATGACAGCGGCCGACCACGTGGCCGCTTTGCTGGATCACGGCGCACCCGGCATGGTGGACATTTGTCTGGCCAATTCGGCGGCGGTGCGCCCCGGATTGATCGAGCGCTACCGTGTGGAGGATGCCGTGCCCATCCAAGTGGATCGGTCGGCGGTGGAGGCGCTGGGTGTACAGCTGGTGGAGCGTCCGCTGGCGTCGGAAACTCTGGACTATGCCCGCCATTCCGATACACGACTGGCGCAGGCACTCATTGAGCTGTATCGGGAGTATGCCCACACGAAGGTATTTTGAACGGAGAAAACGCCATGAATCTATCTTTTTCCGCACAAATCAAGCGGGAACTGTGCAAGAGCGCGCTGCAGCATAAATGCTGCGTACAGGCCGAGGCTTACGGCGTGCTGCTCTACTGCAGCGCCTTCCGCCGGGATGGCATCCGCATTGCCACCGAGTCGGAAAGCTTTGCGGCCCGGCTGCCCGTCCTGTTCAAAAAGGCGTTTCAAGTGGAATTTGACCAGTTGCCCTCCGATCAGGCAGGCAAGCGTGTGTTCTTCATTACCGATCCGGCCAAGATTTCAGCCATCGGGGCCACCTTCGGTCACGATCCCGACGAGAGCGTGGCGCTGCACATCAACTTTGCCGTGTTGGAGGAGGAGCATTGTCGGACGGCCTTTTTCCGGGGCGCGTTTCTGGCAGGCGGTTCGGTGACCAATCCTGAGAAGGATTACCACATGGAACTGGTCACCTGCCACTACAATGTGGGCCGGGAGATGCCGGCGCTGTTGCAGGAGTCCGGGTTCAACCCCAAATCCACCCAGCGCAAGGCCAACTATGTGACCTACTTTAAGCAAAGCGAATACATCGAGGATGTTTTGACGGCCAGCGCCGCGCCGGTGGCCGCCATGGAGATCATGAATGCCAAGGTGGAAAAAAATCTGCGCGGCAGCGTCAACCGCCGGGTCAACTGTGAGGCGGCCAATCTGGACAAAACGGTGGATGCCGCGATGGAACAGATCGAGGCTATCCGCAAGCTGGAAGAGCGCGGTGCGCTGGAGGATCTACCCGAGAAGCTCAGCGAGGCGGCCCGACTGCGCCGCAGTCACCCCGAACTGACGCTGACGCAGCTGGCCGGACTGTGCAGTCCTCCGGTCAGCAAATCGGCCTTCAATCACCGTCTGCGCAAGCTGATCGCCCTGGCGCAGCGGTCGTAACCAATCAAACCGGACAGAGTGCCCGGGTGCGCAGGCAATCGCGCATGGGATGATTTACGCCGGAAGGAGTGACGAGGATGTCCTTTGTCCATCTTCATGTCCATACCGAGTACAGCCTTTTGGACGGCGCGTGCCGCATCCGGGGGCTTGCCAAGCGTGTCCGGGAGCTGGGGCAGGATGCGGTGGCCGTGACCGACCACGGCGTGATGTACGGCGCCATTGACTTTTACCGTGCCTGCAAGGCCGAGGGGGTCAAGCCCATCATTGGCTGCGAGGTCTATGTGGCCGCCCGGACCCGATTTGACCGGGTGCATGAGCTGGATGCCGAGTCCCGGCATTTGGTGCTGCTGTGCCGCAACGAAACGGGCTACCGCAACTTGAGCTATATGGTTTCCAAGTCCTTTACCGAGGGTTTTTATATCAAGCCCCGCGTGGATCTGCAACTGCTGCGCAGCCACAGCGAGGGACTGATTGCCCTGTCGGCCTGTCTGGCCGGTGAGATCCCCCGGTGCCTGCGAAACGGCGATTATGCGGCGGCCAAGACCCACGCGCTGGAAATGCGTGAAATGTTCGGCGAGGATGGCTACTATCTGGAAATACAAGACCACAACCTGCCCGAGGACGCGCAGGTCAATGCCGGTATTCTGCGCCTGCATCAGGAAACCGGGATTCCGCTGGTGGCCACCAACGACGCCCACTATCTGACCCGGGAGGATGCCCGGCTGCAGGATGTGCTCATGTGCATCCAGATGGGCAAAACGGTGGACGATCCCGACCGCATGAAATTTGAAACCGACGAGTTTTATCTCAAGTCGGAAGAGGAAATGCACGCGCTGTTTTCCCAGTACCCTCAGGCGCTGGAGAATACGGCGAAAATTGCCGAGCTGTGCAATCTGGAATTTGAGTTTGGCGTACACCACCTGCCCGAATTTAAGCTGCCGGCCGGGGAGAGCGACAGCGATTCCTACTTTGAGAAGCTGTGTCAGCAGGGCTTTACGCGCCGCTATCCCCAGGGCGGCGAGGATTTGCAGACGCGCTTGCGCTTTGAGATGGATATGATCCGCAAAATGGGCTTTGTGGACTACTTCTTGATCGTTTCCGATTTTATCGGCTACGCCAAGCGGCATCACATCCCGGTGGGGCCCGGCCGTGGTTCGGCGGCCGGCAGCATGGTGTCCTACTGTCTGGACATTACCGATGTGGATCCGCTGAAATACAACCTTTATTTTGAACGCTTCCTCAACCCCGAGCGTGTCACCATGCCCGATATCGATATTGACTTCTGCATTCGCCGTCGGCAGGAGGTCATTGACTATGTCACCGAAAAGTACGGGGCCGACCACGTGGCGCAGATCGTGACCTTTGGTACGCTCAAGGCCCGTGCCGCCGTGCGTGATGTGGCCCGGGCGCTGTCCTTCCCCTACGCCGAGGCCGACGCCATCGCCAAGCAAGTGCCCTTTGCCCTGAATATGACGCTGGAAAACGCGCTGAAGCTGTCCAAGCCGTTGAAGGAGCAGTACGATGGGGACGAGCGGGTCAAGCTGCTCATCGACACGGCCATGGGGTTGGAAGGCATGCCCCGCAATTCCTCTACCCATGCCGCCGGTGTGGTCATCACTCGTAAGCCAGTGTATGAGTATGTACCGCTGGCCACCAACGATGACCTGCCTGTGACCCAGTACACCATGGTCACGCTGGAGGAGCTGGGGTTGCTGAAAATGGACTTTTTGGGTCTGCGCAACCTGACCATTTTGGATGACGCGGTGCGTCTGGTGCGGGAAAAGCAACCCGGGTTTTCGCTGGCCGATATTCCGGACAACGACCCACAAGTGTTCCAAATGCTTTCCGAGGGCCGCACGGCGGGCGTGTTCCAGATGGAATCGGCCGGCATGACCGGCGTGTGCGTGGGCTTGAAGCCCCAGAATATTGAGGACATCACGGCAATCATCGCCCTGTATCGTCCCGGCCCCATGGACTCCATTCCCCGCTTTATCGAGTGCAAGCAGCACCCCGAGCGCATCGCCTACAAGCACCCTATGCTGGAGGGAATCCTGTCGGTCACCTACGGCTGCATCGTCTATCAGGAGCAGGTCATTCAGATCTTCCAGCAGTTGGGCGGTTACTCGTTGGGACAGGCCGATATGGTGCGCCGTGCCATCTCCAAAAAGAAAAAGGATCAGATCGAGAAGGAGCGCCGCTCCTTCATTTACGGCGATCCGGCCCGTGGCATTGACGGCTGCGTGGCCCGGGGTGTGCCCGAAAGCGTGGGACAGGCCATCTATGACGAGATCTTTGATTTTGCCAACTACGCCTTTAACAAGGCCCATGCGGTATCCTATGCCGTGGTGGCCTATCAGACGGCCTGGTTTAAGTTCCACCACACCCGGGAATACATGGCCGCTTTGCTGATCTTGGTGCTTGACTCGCAGGAGAAGGTGGCGGAATACATCGGGGAATGCAAAGACAACGGTATTCGGCTTTTGCCGCCCGATATCAACGAATCGGGTGCCGCCTTTACCGTGGCCGGGGAAGATATCCGCTTTGGTTTGGCTGCCCTGAAAGGGGTGGGGCGTGGCTTTACCGATGCCGTGTTTGCCGAGCGCAAGCGTGGTGGTGCTTTTGCCGACTTTCCGGACTTCTGTTCCCGTATGTTTGACCAGACGCTCAACAGTCGGGTGCTGGAATCGCTGATTCGATGCGGCGCATTTGACAAGATGGGCTATAAGCGCTCGCAGCTTTTGGATGCGGCACCCACGCTGATGGAGTCCATCGCCCAGAACCGGCGCAAAAATCTGGACGGGCAGTTGGATCTGTTTGGCGGCGGAGGGGAGCAGCCCAGCGCCCCGGCGCTGCGGCTGAATAGCGCATTGCCGGAGTTTTCCCGTCGTGAGCTGATGGCCATGGAAAAGGAGACCACCGGCCTGTATCTGTCCGGCCACCCCATGGACGAGTATCGTGAGGCGGCGCGGGCCTGCCGTGCCGTTTCCATTGGTGCGATCATGGCGGATTTTGCCCGGGAGGATGGCCCCCAGAGCTTCCGGGATGAACAACGGGTGGTCGTGGCCGGTGTGGTAGCCTCCGCCAAGACCAAGACCACCAAGAACAATACGCTTATGGCTTATGTCACCGTGGAGGATGACACGGCTTCCATTGAGCTGCTGGTCTTTTCCCGTGTACTCAATGAGTGCTCACCTTATCTCAAGGAAGGTATGCCGGTGGTGGTGCAGGGCAAGCTGTCGGTGCGGGATGAAAAGTCGCCCCAGATCCTTTGTGACAGCATTCGTCCCCTGGCCGATGCCCAGGCGGAGCAGCCCGAGTCGGTCGAGCAGGAGGAAAAGACACAAAAACTGTATGTCCGACTGCCGGGCGAAGGACCACTGTTGGAGAAGATCAAAGTGATTTTCTCCATGTTCCCGGGTGAGGAGCAGGCGGTCATCGTGCTGGCCGATACCCGCAAGCGCTTTGGTGCTCGCTGTCAGATCCATGATCTTCTGGTGGCCGAGCTGAGGGAGCAGTTGGGCGAGGAAAATGTAGTGATTAAATAAAAACAGGCTGTTGGTCGGAAAGGAGGTACTGGGATGGGCAGACTGATGCGATTACTGACCCACCGTGTATTTGGTGTGGCGTTATCCATTATCATACAGCTTGCGGTGCTGCTGGTCATGTTGCTGGGCTTTAACGACTATTACCGGGAGTTTCAGTGGATCTGCATGGCTTTGTCGGTGCTGATCGTTATTTGGATCGTGGGTAACCGTAGCAATCCGTCCTATAAGATCGCATGGATCATTCCTATTATGCTCTTTCCCATTTTTGGCTGGCTGCTCTACCTGCTGTTTGGCGGCAACCGCCTGTCCAAACGGGTGCGCAATAAGATGCAAAGCAGCGAATTGGCGGTGAAAGAGGAACTGTCGCCCGATTTCAAGGCGGATGAATTTGCCAAGATCGCAGGGGCGGAGGCCGGCAACATGGCACGCTATCTGGAGAACATTGCCTACGGCCCGGTATTTGCCAATACGCAAACCCAGTATTTCCCCTCGGGTGAGGCTCAGTTTGAGAGTATTCTGCAGGAACTCAAGCAGGCCAAGCGCTACATCTTTCTGGAGTTTTTCATTATCGAGCCCGGCGAGATGTGGGATGCCATTCTGGCCATCCTGGAAGAGAAGGCCGCAGCCGGAGTGGAAGTGCGTGTGCTGTACGATGACATCGGCTGTTTGTTTACCCTGCCGCGCAAGTATGCCGAAACCCTCCGGCGCAAGGGGATCCAATGCTGTGTATTCAATCCCATCAGCCCGGTGCTTTCGGTGCGCATGAACAACCGGGACCATCGAAAAGTCCTTATCGTGGACGGCGTGGTCGCCTATACCGGCGGCACCAATCTGGCGGATGAGTATATCAATGCCAAGCAGCGCTTTGGCCATTGGAAAGACGCCGCCATTCTGCTGCGCGGTGAAGCGGTGTGGAGTATGGTGGTCATGTTCCTGAATATGTGGAGCATTGCGGCCAAGTCCAAGGAGTCGTTTGCAGGCTATCGGCCCGAGCAGCTGGGCGTGTATCATGCCGAGGGCTTTGTGCAGCCCTACGGTGACAGCCCACTGGATGACGAGCCGGTGGGAGAAACGGTCTATCTGAACTTGATCCATAAAGCTCAGCGCTATGTGTATTTGACCACGCCCTATCTGATCATCGACCACGCCACCACCATGGCGCTGACTACAGCGGCCAAGGCCGGGGTGGATGTGCGCATCCTTACGCCGCATATACCGGACAAGAAGACCATTTTTGAGGTGACCCGTGCCCACTATCTGCCGCTGCTGCAGGCCGGTGTGAAGATTTATGAGTATACGCCCGGCTTTGTCCATGCCAAGGTATTTGCGGTGGATGATCGCTTCGGTACGGTAGGTACCGTCAATATGGATTACCGCAGTATGTTCCTGCATTTTGAAAATGGTGTGCTACTCTATGACACGCCCTCGGTGCTGGACATCAAGCAGGATTTTCTGGCGGCGCAGGAGCTTTCCCAGCCCGTCACGCTGCAGCAATGCCGCTCCATTCCGCTGCCCTGGCGGATTTTGCGTCCCCTGCTGCGTGTGTTTGCCCCGCTGATGTAATGAATCAAAACAAAATGCCCCGGTCCGTATGGATCGGGGCATTTCTTTGATGGTGTTATTCGCCTTCCTGCCAGCCCTTGCAAACGTCCACCCACTGGGCGCAGCCGGAATACTGTTCCAGCTCGGGGATGGTTAGTTCGATGGCGCTGTTGGCGCTGCCGCAGGCGGGGAAGACGGTGTCAAAGCGCTTGAGGGACACGTCCAGATAGGTTTTCACGCCCGCGGGATTACCAAAGGGGCACACGCCGCCGATGGCGTGGCCGGTAAACTCGCTGACCTGCTCCGGGGTAAGCATTTTGGCCTTGGCATGGAACATGGCCTTGTACTTGGCGTTGTCGATTTTGGCATCTCCGGCGGCAACAACAAGCACGCAGCTGTCATCCACCAGAAAGGACAGGGTTTTGGCGATGCGGGCGGGGATCACGCCCACCGCCTGCGCAGCCAGCTCTACCGTAGCGCTGGAGACGGGAAATTCCAGAATGTCCTGTTCCCGGCCCAGCGGACGGAAGAAATTGCGCACCAGTTCGATGGACATCTCTCAGCCCTCCAGCTTTCGGGCGGTCTTGGCCAGGAAACGCTCGTCGGTGACGATAAAGCGCTCGTGGGTGCCTTCGCCGATCAGGCCCTTCTCATCATAGGCGGAAACCTTCAGCTCAATGCGCTTGCCGTCCACCAAAGTGACTTCGCTCTCCGCCCAGACCTTCATGCCCATAGGGGTGGCGGACAGATGGGCCACGTTTAGCTTGGTGCCAACCGTGCTCTCACCCTCGGCCAGATGGGGGGCGATGGAGGTCCAGGCGGCCTTTTCCATCAGAGCAATCATATAGGGAGTGCCGTACACCGTCAAGGCACCGGAACAGGCAGCAGCGGCAGTGTTGGTTTCATTGACGATCTCGTCCGCACGGCCACGGACACCGATTTCAAGGGACATGGGAATGTCCTCCTTTGTAAATAAGATGGAGTTATTGTACTACAATCTTCCATGGATTTGCAACCCTTTCCAATTTCCTGCGTCTGTGTTAATATAAAGAAAAGGAGATGAATTTCATGAAAAAACTGTTTGTGTGTTTCTTCGTGTTTGTGACGCTCTTTGCGGCAGGCTGTTCCCAGTCTATCAGAACATCGGGCACTGGAAAAGATGTGGACGAGTGGGGGATTACCCTCGGTGCGGAGGATGTGACTGCGACAGGGATGACACTTACCTGCACACAAAAGGGCGGTTCTTTCGCGGGTGAACTGCTAACGGGAAGTCCCTTTGTCATTGAGCAGCTTATGGATGGAGAATGGATCCCTGTTCCAACGGTTCCCGGTATCCTTGACTGGGCCTGGACGATGGAAGGATGGATGATCCAGCCGGACAATACGACAAAGTGGGATGTGAATTGGGAGTTCCTCTATGGCGAGCTTGCTCCCGGGAATTATCGCATCCAAAAGGAAATTATGGACTTCCGCGGCCCGGGTGACTACACCGAACGGCCTTACTATGCGGAGTTTGCCATTGCAGATTAAAAGAACAGCGCTCCACCGATTTGGTGGAGCGCTGTTTTATGTGAGGAAGAGAGAGGACATGTCATCCTCAACATAGAACATGGAGTTAAGCACCAACCAGTTCTGGGGGAAGGGACGCATCAGGTTCCAGTATCCTGCCCCGCGCAGATCGTATCGGGAAATGAGGGACAGTTTTGCCCGGATGCTACGGGCGTCTTCAAACCACACCTCGTGTTCCCGGCCCATATCATCCCGATAGCGAAAGAAGGGGGCCTGAGCCTGACTGTCATAGGAAATATCTGCGCCATTGTCTGCAGCCAGTGTGACTGCGTACTGATTTGAGATAGAGGTTGCCCGGCTCTCACCTCGTACAAATGGCAGCGTCCAGTCGTACCCGTAGTTTGGAATGCCCAGCAGGATCTTTTCTGCCGGGATCTCAGTTAGGGCATACTCAACAACCCGGCGCACATTGGGCAGGGGAGCCACGGCCATGGGCGGGCCATAGGTGTATCCCCACTCATAGGTCATGAGCAGAACGGCATCTGCGGCTTCGCCCAACAGTTGATAGTTGTGTCCCTCGTACAGCAGGCCGGGCTGGTCGGCGCTGGTCTTTGGTGCAAGTGCGACAATAACGGGAAAACCGAGGGGAGACAGGGTTTCCCTCAGGCGTGCGATGAAGTCGGCATAGGGGCGGGCATCCTCCGGCAGAACAAACTCAAAATCCACGTCCAGAACTTGGTAACCGCGCAGCTCCATGTTGTACAAGATATTATCTATCAACGAGTTTTGTATCTGCATATCGTTCAGGACAAGGGCGGCCAGCTGATTGTCAAAGCGACCTTCTTCCGTCAGCGTGGACAGGTGCATTACAGGTGTCACCCCCATCTGGCGAGCGGCAGCGATCAGGGCGGTATCGTCCAGTTCTACCAAAGTACCGTCAGGCCGTATTCCGTAGGTGAAGGGGATCAGACCGGACAGATAGGGAAGCTCCCGCTGCGCAAGCCCCTTATCCACAAAGGGATAGGCATAGCCGGTGACGAGGATGTTGCCCACCTGCTCACCTTCATCCTCCAGCACAAGGGTCTGGCCGGCAAAGACGGTGTACTCACCGCGCAGGACCGGGTTGAGACGCAGTAACTCCCGGGGACTCAGGCCGGTTGATACAGCGATGGAAAAGAAGGTGTCTCCGGGCTGAACGGTATAGGTCAGAACCGGCCGTCTAACAACAATGGTCTGTCCCGTGACTAGGCGTCCGGGGTCAGGAAGCTGATTGTCTGAGCGGAGCAGGGACAGGGGAACACCGTATTCTGCCGCAATGGAAGCTAGTGTGTCGCCGGGACGCACCACATGAATTTCCATAGCTGCTTCCTCAGGTCAGAGTGACAAACTGGCTGCTGGCATAACCGATCTGTCCGTTGTAGTTGACCAGATACCACCCTTGCCACTCATTGATAACAGTGAGAGGAGCGCCGTCGTATGCCTGCGCAATGACGGGTGCCTCCAGATTGGGACGGCTGCGGATATTCAGCCTGCCCCAGTTTACGTCCACCACAGCGGAGCGGGGTGGGACCGGAGCAAGGAACGGTATACCGAAGTA
>JAZSCJ010000053.1:0-5797 GCA_045602885.1 Oscillospiraceae bacterium | reverse complement strand
TCAATGCCGAACACGGCCTCGGAGAGCTCAATCTCACCGACCTGCTGGCCAGCCATGTTAAATACGTTTGCTTTAGGCATGATCTATACTCTCCTTTCCTTACTTGTTGCGGGCGGAAGCCTTCTGGGGATTGACGCGGGCAGAAGCCTTCTGCGGGTTGTTGGAGATACCGGCGGCTGCGCCCTTCTCCTTGACGTTGATGACCGAGCTGCGCACGCTCACCACACCGCCCTTGGGGCCGGGGATAGCGCCGCGCACGGCGATGATGCCCAGTTCGGCATCCACCTTAACGACATCCAGGTTCAGCACGGTGACCTGCTCGTTGCCCATCTGACCGGCGCCGTCGCGGCCCTTGAAGATGCGGCTGGGGTCGGTGCCGGAACCCAGAGAGCCCTGATGACGGTGGACGGGGCCGCCGCCGTGGGTCATTCTCTTGATGGCGGCGCCGTGGCGCTTAACAACGCCCTGGAAGCCGTGACCCTTGCTGATGCCGGTGACATCAACGCGGTCGCCTTCTGCGAATACGTCAACCTTGATCTCGTCGCCGACATTCAGTTCGGCAGCGTTCTTCAGCTTGAACTCCTTGAGGACCTTCTTGCTGATGCCTTCGCCGGCCTTCTTCAGATGACCAGCCTCAGCTTTGGTGAGCTTGCGCTCAGGAACATCCTGATAGCCCACCTGCACGGCTTCATAGCCGTCCTTCTCCACGGTCTTCTTCTGCACGACGGTGCAGGGGCCCGCCTCAATGACGGTGACCGGGATGACCTTGCCGGCTTCGTCGAAGATCTGAGTCATACCGATCTTCTTGCCGATAATGGCCTTTTCCATGGTTTTTTCCTCCTTAAAATAGGTTATTGGTCGGCGTAGTTAGGCATTGGGCACCCATTGCTACGGCGACATGACCCGCCCATCTCAAAACGCGACGGGCTGCGGTACAAACGAGTTTACTGGGGTTTTGCTTACAGCTTGATCTCGATCTCAACGCCGGCGGGCAGCTCCAGGCTCATCAGAGCTTCCACGGTCTTGGGGGAGGGCTTGAGAATGTCGATCAGGCGCTTGTGGGTGCGGCGCTCGAACTGCTCGCGGGAGTCCTTATACTTGTGGACAGCACGCAGGATGGTCACAACCTCCTTCTTGGTGGGCAGGGGGATGGGACCGGACACGGAAGCGCCGGTGCGCTTGGCGGTCTCCACGATCTTCTCAGCGGACTGGTCGATCAGCTGATGATCGTAGGCCTTCAGGCGGATGCGGATCATTTCTTTCTGGGTTGCCATGGTTTGTTTCCTCCTTAAAAACATACGAAGTGGTGGTTTGTCTCGCCTCGCTTCGTACGGTGAAAGTTCTGTACACGCTTTCGTGCGTATCACTCCTTGACATGAAAGAAACCGGCGCAACAAGCAGGCCGGTTTCGCCCATGCACGGCGATATACGCCGTGGACAGGACCTTCAGCCGCCCGATTCTAGCTCGGACATACTCCGCGGAAGTTACCGGTTTTCACCGCAATCTCCCGCATCATCGCAGACTGCGCCCAAACAGGCGCTTTAACATGATACCAGTGCCGCCCCGGAAAGTCAAGTAAAATCCAAAAGAAATTGCAAAGAATTTTTCAATAAACTCCCTTGGATTTCCCCGGGGTTTTTGTGCGCTTTCACAACAAAGAAACGCACCCTCTCCGGCAGGTTCTTTGCCGGAGAGGGTGCGCAAAAGCGATTACTTGCAGATGGCCACGCCGGTCTGGGCCAGCTTGTGCAGCGCCGCCTCATCGCCCACCACGATCACATCGGGGTGCAGCTGCAGAATGGACGCAGGCACATCGGGGGTGACCGGGCCGGCAAAGGCGCGGCAAACAATATCTGCCTTGGCCTCACCATTGACAATCAGAAGGATCTTGCGCGCCTGCATGATATTCTTGATGCCCATGGTGAAGGCACGGCGGGGTACTTCGTCAGCCGAAGCGAAAAAGCGCTTGTTGGCCTCAATGGTACTTTCGGTCAGATCCACCGTGTGGGTCTCCAGCTCGAAGGCGTTGCCGGGCTCGTTGAAGGCAATGTGGCCGTTGTGCCCCAGACCCAACAGCTGCAGGTCGATACCGCCCAGATCACGAATGACCTGATTGTAGCGCTTGCACTCCTCTTCGGGGTCAAACGCCAGACCATTGGGCACATTAGTGTTCTCCGGCTTGATATCAATGTGGTCAAACAGATTGCTCTGCATGAAGTAACGATAGCTCTGCTCGTGGTGAGGAGACAGGCCCACATACTCGTCCAGATTGACGCTGCGAGTTTCCGCAAAGGACAGATCGCCCTTGTTGTACCACTCCACCAGCTGTTGGTATGCGCCGACCGGAGTAGAGCCGGTGGCCAGGCCAAGCACACAATCCGGTTTCAAGATCACATGGGCAGAAATGATGTTGGCCGCGCGGCGGCTCATGCCTTTGTAATCCGGTGCTTGATAAATTCTCATGGAAAATGCCTCCTACATTATAAATATATGCTCAAGCGCATTCCTGCGCCGATCAAACGTGCTTTTCCGACAGTGCATCCGCCGCACGCTCACGACGGGCACGGCAATCCTCCAAATCCCGGCGGCAGACTTCCGAAAACAGTACGTCGGCCAGATACAGCTGCGCCATGCGTGCCGGAATGGAGCCCACTTGCAGCGGGCTTTCAATGGAGCCGCATTGAAGGACAATATCCGCCATCTTCGCGCCGGGCGAATTGGGATAACGAGTGATCAAAAGAACCTTTACCTCGTGCTCTTTTGCAATGCGCAGTAAATCCATTAGCTCCTTGGTGGAGCCGGAATAGGAAAAATACAAGATCAGATCCCGCTGGGTCAACTGCGCCGCAGTTACCGCCTGCATATGGGAATCCACCACCGAGAAAAAGCCGGAAAAGGCGGTGGAAAACAGGTGGGCAAACTCCTGCGCCATCAGCATGGAGGAGCCTTGGCCCATACAAATCACCTTGTCGGCCGCCTGAATGGCATCGGCCGCCGCCAGCACATCGTCCGGGCGGATCAGGCTTTGCGTTTCCATGATGGCGTCAATGTTTGCCCCGGCCAGCTTGCTGCACATATCCTCCACCGAGTCATCCTCCCGGATCTCTCCGTTCAGAGGGCTGGGGGCGGCACGCCCTGCCGTGCTGGCGATGGCCAGCTTAAACGCCGCATAGCCGGAATAGCCCAAACGGCGGCAGAACCGGGAAATGGTCGCCTCGGCCACGCCGCAGTCGGCCGCCATCTCCGAAATGGACATCCGCTGTGCGTTGGTGCCGTTGGCCACCACAAAGTTGGCCAGCTTCTTTTCCGAAGTGGTCAGTTGATAGTATGAATCGGTAATTCGGATGATTGCATTGTCTTCCGTCATAAGCATCCCCCGCCATTCCCCTGTCGGCCCGACAGGTACTTCTCCAACCGCCGACAGCATGTTTCTCTATCATCCTAATCGGTTTTTCCATGCGCGTCAAGACAAAAGAAAAAATTTTTCAACAACAATTTTTTCCGAAATCCATCCAACACCGCACACCGACTTCATTCGGTTTTTTCCATGCCCCGTTTGCTCAGCGCAGCATTGGTATAGGCCGGATCATAGGTGACTTCCCGACCAAACCAGACCGGCGGCATAAAGCGCAGCGCCTCCTCCTGCGACGGAAACTCCACCTCCGCCAGAACCAACGGCGACAGCGCACCACCAAACACATCCAGCTCGATGGTATACGCTCCGCAAGGAATACAATAGCGTTTTTTCGAGATCACCATGCCGTCCGCCTTGGCCAGCAGGTGTTGGTAGCTTTCCCGGCTCAGCGGCAGCTCATATTCCTCCCGAGTCAGAAAACCCTCCCCCTTACAGGTCAGCCAAAACGCCTCGCCCTTGCGGCGCACACGCACCACAGGGTCGGTGCACAAATAGGCCTGCTCGATGGGTTGCATCGGGTATTGCGCCAGATTTTCCGGCAGCTCTTTTACGGTAAACTTTCGTTCGATCTCCACCCGGACACCTCCCTTTTTTTACCACGCGCGATTATACCACATCTCCTCCCCCCTTGTCACCTATCTCCATTCCATTTTTGCAGAAAAATTTCCGGCAAAAAGAGTCTGCCTTCGCTTTTGTAAGCGCAGGCAGACTCTCTCATCAATCCCGTTTCTTTTTTCGCCGGAATGCGTCTTATTCCGCCGCTCCGATGGTATGCTCGTTCACCACACGGCGATTGACCAGATGCTCGCTGACAATCTTGGGCACCATATCCTCTTTCAGCTTTACATAGGTGACCTTCTCCTCACCGGGGACGTATACCTCCACAATGGGCTCCAGTCGGCACACGCCGATGCAACCGGTCTGGGTGACGGTCACATTTCCCAGTTTTCGCTTGTTGACCTCATCCATAAAGGCAGTCAGAACAGGACGGGCGCCGGCGGCGATGCCGCAGGTGGCCATACCAACCACCACACGAATTCGGTCGTCCTGATTGTCGCGGACGTTCATTTGTTTTTGCATCCAATCACGGATGGCCTGAAGCTCTGCCATGCTTTTCATTCGTTTCTCTCCTCCGCTTAATTCTACTCGTCCATGATGTCACCGACCATGTCGGCAGGTACGGGCGCAGACGGCACGCAGGGGGAGCGCCCCGATTCGCATTGTTATAAAAAAGCAGCGCAAAGCGATGCTGAGGCAGGGCTTTGTGCTGCTGACATTTGCAAACTCAAAAAAGAAAGGCTGCACCTTTCGTGTGATAAGAAAAGGCCCTGAGGTCGCGCTCGGCCTCAGGGCCAATTAGGCTTTGAATACTGCGGCAGACTTACTCGTCTATCTCTTCGTATTCCGCATCGTTGGGTGTACGGGCGCTTTGGGTCTCAAACTCGCCCATAATGCCGCATTGCGGACAGCACCCGAACCGATCACCCATTTCTGCCAGCAGGCCAAGCTCATACTTGAACTTTCTGCCGCAGTCCGGGCAATGATAATACAGGAAGCAGGGGCCCCAGCTCATTTTTACAGACCCAGGATCTCACGTGCCTCGGCGGGAGTAGCAACCTCGTTGCCGTACTCGCGGATCACGCGGGCAGCACGCTCAACGAACTGAACGTTGCTCTCGGCCAGCTGGCCCTTGGCGTACATAACGTTGTCTTCCATGCCCACGCGGATGTGGCCGCCCATAGCGACAGCGCCGTACACCATCTCCATGGCGGACTGGCCCACGCCGAAGCAGCTCCAGGTGGAGCCGGGGCACATCTGCTCCATGGTCTCCTTCATGAAGACCAGGTTCTTCATGTTGCCGGGGATGCCGTTGGCGCAGCCCATGCAGAACTGGAAGTGCAGGGGAGCCTTCAGAACGCCCTTCTTCAGGTAGTAAGCAGCGTTGGCGATCATGCCGGGGTCAAAGGCCTCGATCTCGGGCTTGACACCCCACTCCTGCATGTTCTTGCCCAGCTCCTCCAGGAACTTGGGGTGGTTGATGAACAGGCTGGTGTGCAGCCAGTTCATGGAACCGCAGTCGTAAGAACCCATCTCGGGCTTGAGCTCCTTCAGATGAGCCTGACGGGTCTCATCGGTGGCGTTCAGGTCGCCGGAGGTGGTCATGTTCAGGATGATGTCGCAGTCGGGATAACGCTCACGCAGCAGCTTGACGGTCTCACGGAACTTCTCGGTGCTCATGGTGCCGTTGCCTTCGTCATCGCGCATGTGCAGATGGGCCACAGCAGCGCCGGCCTTCCAGCAAGCGTACACGTCATCCGCGATCTCGGAGGGAGTCATGGGGACGTTGGGGTTGTTTTCCTTCTTGGGCCATGCGCCGGTGG
>JAZSCJ010000052.1:0-2126 GCA_045602885.1 Oscillospiraceae bacterium | reverse complement strand
ATACGATAACGCCCCGGTAGGGGTCGTACTGGCTGTCAAAGTTCAGCGCCTTGAGCGGTGCCTAGGGATCTCCCGTGGGCGCCGGAACGTTCTGCACCACATCCTCCAGCACAGCAGGGATGTTGATGCCCATTTTGGCCGAGATCTCGGGTGCGTCCTGAGCCGGCAGACCGATGACGTTCTCGATCTCCTCCTTGACCCGCTTGGGATCCGCGGCAGGCAGGTCGATCTTGTTGAGCACCGGACGGATCTCCAGATCGTGCTCCAGCGCCAGATAGGTGTTGGCCAGCGTCTGCGCCTCGATGCCCTGGGCGGCATCCACGATCAGCACAGCGCCCTCACAGGCGGCCAGAGAGCGGGACACTTCGTAGTTGAAGTCCACGTGGCCCGGGGTGTCGATCAGATTGAGCTGATAGGTCTGGCCGTCCTCGGCCTTGTAATCCATGCGCACGGCCCGGGCCTTGATGGTGATGCCGCGCTCACGCTCCAGATCCATGTTGTCCAGCAGCTGAGACTCCATCTGACGCTGCTCCACCGCGCCGCAGATCTCGATCATGCGGTCAGACAGGGTGGATTTTCCATGGTCGATGTGAGCGATAATGGAAAAATTACGAATATTCTTTTGGTTGGTCATAGATTAATCCTCCGTGGGTGAACGCCTTGTACTTATTTTGCCCCGTTATCCCGTTTGCACAGGTTATGGTTGATGCGCTCGCCCGTGGTATGAATGATCTGCAACAGGGACTGATAGTGTCCGGGGTAGTTTTCGCTCAGCGCGGCATGGCTCATATCAGGGAAGCTGCCCTTCTCCCGGACATGGGATGCCAGCGCATCCACATATTCGTTTTCCGAGCAGATCATATCGGCAGTGGGCAGGCCGGTCAGGAAATGGCGGGAGGGAATGGAGAAGATCTCCTCGCTGTTGCCCTTGTCGGCACGATAAAGGTGGCGATACACCCGGTAAATGGCCGTGGACAGATATTCCGATGCCGCCTTGATGGCATTGCGGTCGCCCAGCTTGCCCAACAGGTCAAACACCATGCTGACCGAGTTGACCAGCAGCTTTTTGCTCAAGGTGGCCATGACCGAGCCGCGCAGGACGTTATCCCGGTCCTGGCTGGCGTCATACAGCGTTTCGGCATCCAGAATGGTGGTACCGTCCCGGGACATACTGCGCCCCAGCAAAAAGTCAGCCGATACATTATAATAATCACAGGCGCGCACCACAAAGGCCAGTCCGGGCTCACGCACTCCGTTTTCATAGTGGGACAGCAGTGCCTGACTGATGCCAAGCTCTTTGGCCGCCATGCGCTGGGACACGTCGCGCTCCTTGCGCAGCAGCGCCAGCGAACGGGAGAAATCAGTACTCATATCAACACACCCTATTACCAAAAATGACAGTGAGTAAATTATATTGAATTCAATACAAATTGTAAAGATTCTTTTTTTGGTTTTTTCACATTGCCCTGTTGAGTTTTGGTTGCCTACGGGTGTATAATGGGGTCGCTTAACAAAGAAAAACTTACCATCTGGAGGTCGTTGCATCATGTTCCTGGACAAACTGATTGAAGATTTGAAGAAGCAGCCCCGCACCATCGTGTTCCCCGAGGGCCCCGATCACCGCATTCTGGAGGCCGCCGCCCGTCTGAATGAGGACACCTTCCTCAAGCCCATTCTGGTGGGCAACGTGGATGAGATCAAGGCCGCTGCCGCCGAAAAGGGCTTTAACATTGCCGGCATCGAGATCATCGATCCCGCCACCTATCCCGAAATGGACGCCATGGTGGACACCATGGTGGAGCTGCGCAAGGGTAAGATGAGCGCCGAGGACTGCCGCAAGGCGCTGTCTAAGAGCAACTACTTTGGCACCATGCTGGTCAAGATGGGCAAGGCCGACGCTCTGCTGGGCGGCGTTATTTATTCTATTGTTGATATGGTTCGCCCCGCTTTGCAGCTGATCAAGACCAAGCCGGGCAACTCCATCGTTTCCTCCTGCTTCATCATGCGCCGCGAGCTCAACGGCCAGGAAGAGATGCTGGCCATGGGCGACTGCGCCATCAACATCAAGCCCTCCGAGGATGATCTGGTGGAGATCGGTCTGGAAGTGGCCAAGTGCGCCAAGATCT
>JAZSCJ010000051.1:0-5349 GCA_045602885.1 Oscillospiraceae bacterium | reverse complement strand
CCAAAGGCCGAAACGCCCATGCCCTGCATGACAATAAGCGCCGCCAGCACATCGGTTCCCGACAGGGTGCGGCCATTTTCGTCGCAGGTGAAGGAGGCCCACACCGGCTTGTCCGACACCGACTTGACCGCCAGCACGGCGGCCCGTGCTTCGGGCATGGTCATGGTGGTCTCCAGCACAAACAGATCGGCACCGGCCTGGGCGCAAGCCCGGGCCTGCTGGGCATAAATCTCTACCAACTGCTCAAAGCTGGTTTCACCAAAGGGCGGAATGAACAGGCCGGTGGGCGACAGATCGGCGGCAACCAGCGCCTTGCCGTCGGCAGCCTGCTTGGACAGGGCGATCAGCGCCTTGTTATATTCCTCTACCTTGTCGGCCAGACCGTGGTGCGACAGACTCTCCCGGTTGGCGCCAAAGGTGGGGGCCATCAGAACCTGTGTGCCTGCGGCCACATAGCTGCGCTGCAGATCCAGCAGCACCTGCGGATGCTCCAGCACCCATGCCTCGGTGCATACCCCCTTGGGCATGCCCTGCTTTTGAAGCTGGGTCCCGGTGGCACCGTCCAGAATAATGGGCAGAGATAACGGTATGTCCATTGTGTTACTCCTTTAACCTTGTAGAGTTTCACCGCCGCAGCGGCGAAAGAAGATGAAATTCGTTTTCTGCCGCGACATGTGCGTGGCAGACCGCAAATCTTTTGCCGGAAAAGGCGTTGCCTTTTTCGGCAGGGGCCTTACATCTTTTCCGGTGCGCTGACGCCCAGCAGGTTGAGGCTGTTGGCGATGACGGCGCGCACCGTGTCGGCCAGCTTCAGACGGGCCTGCAGAATGTTCTGCGCCTCGTCCTTAATGCGGTTGGCGTTGTAGAAGCGGTGGAAATCACCGGCCAGCGTCACCAGATAGCGGTTGATGCGGCTGGGATCGTAGTCCCGGGCGGCCAGTCGGATCTCCTCGGGCAGCTGCGCCAGGCACTTGATCAGATCGTGCTCCACCTCGGTGTTGAGCAGGGCGGCATCCACATCGGCCATGGCAGGCACAGCCTGGCCCAGATTGAGGATGAGCGAGCAGATACGGGCGTGGGCGTACTGCACGTAATAGACGGGATTCTCGCTGTCCTCTCGCACAGCCAGATCCAGATCGAAGTCCAGGGGGCTGGTGGACACACGGGAGTTGAAGAAATAACGGGCGGCGTCTACGCTGATCTCGTCCAGCAGATCGTGCAGGGCAATGGCCTTGCCGGAACGCTTGGACATACGGACGGGCTGGCCGTCCTGCAGCAGGTTGACCAACTGCATCAGCACCACCACCAGACGGTGGGAGCCATCCAGATCCAGACCGTCCAGCGCCGCCTGCAGACGTGCCACATGGCCGTGGTGGTCGGCGCCCCAGATGTTGATGACCTTGTCAAAACCACGCTGAGCAAACTTGT
The DNA here is from genome assembly GCA_045602885.1 of Oscillospiraceae bacterium. Classification (GTDB taxonomy): domain Bacteria; phylum Bacillota; class Clostridia; order Oscillospirales; family Oscillospiraceae; genus JAJPXI01. The sequence continues at coordinate 3,921 of JAZSCJ010000051.1, read as the reverse complement.
TGCGGTGATAGGCAATATCAGCGGCAAAGTAGGTGTAAAAGCCGTTGGCGCGGCGCAGCACGTCATCCTTCAGATCCAGCTTGTCCACCTGCTCCTGCGTCTTACCCTCGTTCATAAACTTACGCTTGAGCAGTTCGGTGGTGTTGAGCCACAGCGCGCCGTCCTTTTCATAGGTCCAGCCCTTCTGGCCCAACAAGTCCACCGTTTCGGCCACATAGCCGCTGTTGTGCAGATCCGACTCGTGGAACCACTCGTCATACTCGATCTGATAGCGCAGCAGGTCGGCCTTCATCTGGGGGATGTTGCGGCTGAGACCGAAGTTGGCCAGGGTTTCCAGCCGCTCGTGCTCCGGCTTGTCCTTCCACCCCTCGCCCTGCTCCTGCAAAAAGGCCTCGGCCAGTTCCTTGATGTCCTCGCCCTGATAGCCGTTCTCGGGGAAGGGGAAATTGTCCTCACCCACCAGCAGCTGCATATAGCGGGCGTTGATGGACTCGGCAAATTTGGCCACCTGATTGCCGGCGTCGTTGATGTAAAATTCCTTCCAGGAGTCGTAACCGGCACGGCGCAACACCTCGGCCAGCGTATCGCCCAGCACGCCGCCGCGGGCGTTGCCGATGTGCATGGGGCCGGTGGGGTTGGCCGAAACGAACTCCACCATGACCTTTTGTCCCTGGCCCTCGTTGATGGTGCCGTACTGATTGCCCTCGTTCTCAATGGCGCTGAGCACATCGCCGTACCACTTGTCGCCCAGGAAGAAGTTCAAAAAGCCGGGACCGGCGATCTCGGCGCGGGCAAAGTAGGTGCCCTCCAGCTCCAGATGATCCAAAATGATCTGGGCGATGGCACGGGGTGCCTGCTTCATGGCCTTGGCGCCTGCCATGGCGAAGGAAGAGGCATAGTCACCGTTTTTGGTGTCCTTGGGGATCTCGATGGACGCCTTGACCTGCACCCCGGCAGGCAGCAGTCCGGCCGCCGCCGCCGTTTCGTATGCGCGCTGGGTCAGCGCCGCGACCTGCTCTTTTGCAGCCTGAATCATGTTCATGGTTATCCACACACTTTCTTATGGTTTGGTTGTCTTTCAGCCCGGCCTTACTGGGCCATAACGCGGCCATTGCGCGTTTTGACGCTGATTTGGAACAGGTTTTCGCTGGCCACCGCGTGGTCCACCTCAAGGGCGTAATCGATCTCAATGTTGCCGCCGGCCTCGTCAAAATCCAGCTTCATCCTGCGGGTGTTCACCCCGATAGACAGCGCGCCGTAGGGGGTATTGTACAGGGAAAAATGGCGGCGTCCCTCTTCAAAGATCATCTGGGAGTTGACCTGCCCCTCACGCAGCAGCGTCACGCAGTCCGGCTTGATTTGAAAGGTGGTCTGCGTACCCTCCAGCCCGGTCAGCTCGCTTTCCTGATAGCACAGGGTGAACTCGCCGCCCTCGCCGGGACGCAAGGTTCCCTCGGTCACCAGCTCGGTCACCTCGGGCTCGCCGTTGTCATATGTCTGTTGTCCGCGAATGGACAAAATCACATTGTGCTCCATAAAAGACCTCGAAATATCAAAAAATACAACTTATTATTATATGAAATGCCGGTTGGTTTGTAAAGGGTCAATATGCTGTAATGTCCACCTGCTGCACGCTTTCTGCCACGTTTTCCCCCAGAAACAGCGAGGCCAAACGGGCAAAGCCATCCACGCTGTCGCTGACAAAGTAGCGCGCGGTGCCCTTGCCGCTCTGGTTGAGCGCGCCCTCGCCCTGCAGCAGCCCGGCCACCTGTCGGGCACAGGCGCCGCCCACATCGATCAGCGTAACCTGCTGCCCCATAAATGCGCCAATAGTTTCACGCAGCAACGGATAATGGGTGCAACCCAGCACCAGCGTATCCACGCCGGCCTGCTTCATCTCTTCCAGATACTCGGCCACCACCAATTCGGCCACCGCATCGCCCGGCTTGAAGCGCCCGTTTTCCACCAGCGGCACAAACAGCGGGCACGCCTTGGCGTACACCTGCGCCTGCTGCTGCAGCTGGGCCACCGCCCGCTCGTAAGCGCCGCTTCGGATGGATGCCTCGGTTCCGATCAGACCGATCTTACCGTTTTGAGTGGCCTGCACCGCCGCGTGGACGGCCGGCTCCACCACGCCCAGCACGGGCACGGAATTCTCCCGGCGCAGCACCTCCAACGCCGTGGTGGAAACTGTGCCGCAGGCGATGACAATGGCCTTAGGGTCAAAGGTACGCAAAAAGGCTGCGTCCTGCTGGGCATATTTGATGATGGTGTCCCGGGAGCGGCTGCCGTAGGGCACCCGTCCGGTATCTCCAAAATATACGATATCCTCACCGGGCAGCAGGCGGCGCAGTTCACGCACCGCGGTCAGACCGCCCAGGCCGGAATCAAACACACCGATGGGTCGTTTATCCAAGGGAATGCCTCCTTCTCGAAAGCGCATAACAATTCATATTACATGATATGATAAACGGCGCAGAAATACAAGGGAAAATCTGCTGTCATTTGACATTTGGCCATGATATAATTATAATGTCTTTTCACAGTTACTCCGTGACCGGAAAGGAGACTCTGGTATGAATCTGGAACTGACCACCAAACAATTCCGCCGTCTGCTGGACATGGCCTATATTGGAAACTGGGTTTTGAACTCCACACGCGGCGATGATCGCTTTACCGATTATGACCAGGTGGAAAGCCTGCTGTTTTCCAAGGCCGCCGGGGAGGGTATGCCCACCCTGGCCGAAGTGTACGAGGGCGAGGTCATCCCCTCCCGTGCCTTTACTGAGGGCGGCATCCACGAGGCCATTATCGAATACGAAAACAATGTGTTCTTTGACATTTTGGCCGAGGATCTGGCCCGCCGTGATATGGAGGCGGAAAATTTGGACCAAAGCGACACCAACGAGCTGATGAACCGCATGGAAGAGTACATGAGCGAATTTGAAGCCCACGGAACCGACCACATTTCGTTGGATACCGGCCGTTGACCGACAGCACACCCTTTTCTCCATGAAGCAACAAAAACCCGGCCAAACGGCCGGGTTTTTGTTATATTTCGAAGAAAAATTACTTGGCGTATTCAATCGCCTTGGTCTCACGCAGCACGTGAACCTTGATCTGACCGGGGTATTCCAGCTCTTCCTCGATCTTCTTGGCAATGTCGCGGGCCAGAATGACCATCTGATCCTCGCTAACCACCTCGGGCTTGACCATGATGCGAACCTCACGGCCGGCCTGGATGGCAAAGGACTTTTCCACGCCGTTGAAGGAGGAGGTGACTTCCTCCAGCTTCTCCAGACGCTTGATATAGTTTTCCAGATTCTCGCGGCGCGCGCCGGGACGAGCAGCCGAAATGGCATCGGCGGCCTGCACCAGACAGGCAACCACGGTGCGCGGCTCCACATCGTTGTGGTGGGCCTCGATGGCGTGAACGATCTCCTCGCTCTCGCGGTATTTACGAGCCAGCTCCACGCCGATCTGGACGTGGGAGCCTTCCACTTCATGGTCGATGGACTTGCCCAAATCGTGCAGCAGACCGGCACGCTTGGCCTGGGTCACGTCGGCGCCGATCTCGGCGGCCAGCAGACCGGCCACATGGGAAACCTCCATGGAGTGGTTGAGTACATTCTGACCGTAGCTGGTACGGTACTTCTGGCGGCCCAGCAGCTTGACCAGTTCGGGGTGCAGGCCGTGAACGTTGGTTTCAAACACAGCGCGCTCGCCTTCGGCCTTGATGGTGGCGTCCACCTCGCGCTTGGCCTTTTCCACCATTTCCTGGATGCGGGCCGGGTGGATGCGGCCGTCCAGAATGAGCTTTTCCAGCGCCAGACGGGCGATCTCACGGCGCACCGGGTCAAAGCAGGAAACCGTAATGGCCTCGGGCGTATCGTCAATGATCAGATCCACGCCGGTCATGGT
>JAZSCJ010000050.1:0-6911 GCA_045602885.1 Oscillospiraceae bacterium | reverse complement strand
CGCCGTGCTGGCGGTCAAGTCGGTGTCGGACAAGCCGGTGTGGGCCTCCTTCACCTGCGACGAAAATGGCCGCACCCTGTCGGGAACCGATGTGCTGGCGGCGCTTATTGTCATGCAGGGCATGGGCGTTTCGGCCTTTGGTCTCAACTGCTCTACCGGCCCGGAAACCATGCTGGAGCAGCTGCAGCGTCTGACCCCTTACGCCACGGTGCCCTTGATGGCAAAGCCCAATGCCGGTCTGCCCTGCGTGGAGCATGGACAGACGGTCTATCACTGCCCGCCCGAGGAGTTTGCCTCTTACGTCGGGCAGATGGCGGCCGCCGGTGTGCGTATCTTTGGCGGCTGCTGCGGTACGACGGCCGAGCACATTGCCGCGCTCAAGCAGGCGGTGGAGCAGGTGGACTTCACCAAGTTTGCTCCCGTTGAGCAGGATCCCGACGTCATCCCCTGTGCCAGCGAAAAGGAAGCACGCTTCATTACCCCCGAGGTTGATGTGGGCGAGGGTATCGAGTGCACCCCCGATCTGATGGAGGATATTCTGGATGCCGAAGATCAGGGCAGCGCCCTGAAAATCGTTATTCAGGAGCTGGACGATGTGGACATCTTTGCCGAAAACCAGTACGTCATTAAAGACGCACTGTGTTTGAGCACCGACGTGCCCGAGCTGCTGGAGGCTGCGCTGCGTGTTTATCAAGGCCGTGCGTTCTGGGACGGAACCGATGAGATCGAGCCGGAATTTTTGCAGCAAATGAGCCGAAAGTACGGCCTGGTCGTGCTGTAATCGCATAAAAGTGTAGTACACCCCGGCGTGTTTCCCTAAGGGAACACGCCGGGGTGTTTGCCTGTCAATAAGACAAACCTAACAAAAAACAGGTATGAAATTTTGGCAGGGGGGAAGAAGGGGCGCTCCTTGACGGAGATAGGCAGATATGGTATCATAAATTCCGCACCAAAGGATAATACACACAATATATTGTGTGTCGAAGAATCGTGACGAAAGGGCGCAAAACGCCGGAACACGTTGCGAATACAAGGGAGAGCGGAAGGATGAAACTGACGAAAATTCTCAAGCGTGACGGACGCACCGTGGAATTCCACGAGGAGAAGATTGCAGATGCCATCAGCAAGGCATTTGCGGCGACCTATAAGCCCGGCCAGGAGGAGGTTGCCCGCAAGCTGACTGCCGAGGTTATGACCACTCTGATCGAAGAGGGCAATCCCTGCCCCGAAGTGGAGCACATTCAGGACCTGGTGGAAAAGGTACTGATGGACAACGGTTATGTCCAGACGGCCAAGGCGTACATTCTCTACCGCTCGGAGCGTAGCCGTGCCCGTGAGATGAACACCCGGCTGATGAAGATCTACGAGGACATCACCTTTACGGACGCCAAGGATTCCGACATTAAGCGTGAGAATGCCAATATTGACGGCGACACCGCCATGGGCTCCATGCTCAAGTTCGGCAGCGAGGGTGCCAAGCAGTTTTACGATATGTTTGTGCTCAATCCCGACCATGCCCGTGCCCATCGTGAGGGTGACATTCACATCCACGATCTGGACTTTTTGACGCTGACCACCACCTGCTGCCAGATCGATCTGATCAAGCTGTTTGAGGGCGGCTTCTCCACCGGCCACGGCACCCTGCGTGAGCCCAACGACATTGCCTCCTATGCGGCGCTGGCCTGCATCGCCATCCAGTCCAACCAGAATGACCAGCACGGCGGTCAGAGCATCGTCAACTACGACTACGGCATGGCTGAGGGCGTGGCCAAGACTTTCCGCCGCCGCTATCGCCAGAATCTGGCCCGCGCCTTCATGCTGCTCAGCGGTGCCGAAGATCCCGAAAGCGATATCCGCGACATGATCGCCGCCATCGAGACCGAAACCGGTCTGTATCCCAAACTGGAGGATTGCGACGCCTACTTTGAAGCCGAGCTGCCCCGTCTGGTGGCCATGTTCCCCGACCAGAGCGAAGAGGAGCTGCAAAAGTCCCAGAAGTTTGCCCATTACCGTGCCATCAAGGAGACCGACCGGGCCACCTATCAGGCTATGGAAGCGCTGGTGCACAATCTGAACACCATGCATTCCCGTGCCGGTGCTCAGACGCCCTTCTCCTCCATCAACTACGGTATGGATACCTCGCCCGAGGGCCGCATGGTCATGAAGAACATGATGCTGGCCACCGAAGCCGGTCTGGGCAATGGCGAGACCCCCATTTTCCCCATCCAGATCTTCCGCGTCAAGGAAGGCGTCAACTACAACCCCGGCGATCCCAACTACGACCTGTTCCAGTTGGCCATTCGCTGCAGCGCCAAGCGCCTGTTCCCCAACTTCTCGTTTATTGACGCGCCCTACAATCTGCAGTACTACAAGCCCGGCCATCCCGAGACCGAGATTGCCTACATGGGATGCCGCACCCGCGTCATCGGCAACACCTATGATCCCGAGCGTGAGATCGCCAACGGCCGCGGCAACCTGTCCTTTACCACCATCAACCTGCCCCGTCTGGCCATTAAGGCCAAGGGCGATCTGACGGTGTTCTTTGAAAGTCTGGACCACATGATGGATCTGTGCGTGCGCCAGCTGCTGGAGCGCTTTGAGATCCAGTGCCGCAAGAAGGTGTACAACTATCCCTTCCTGATGGGCCAGGGCGTCTGGCTGGACAGCGAGAAGCTGAACTGGGACGACGAAGTGCGTGAGGTGCTCAAGCACGGCACCCTGTCGGTGGGCTTTATCGGTCTGGCCGAAACCCTCAAGGCGCTGCTGGGCGTGCACCACGGTGAAAGCGAGCGGGCACAGATCCTGGGTTTGGAGATCGTCACCCATATGCGTGCCCGTCTGGATACCGAAAGCGCCAAGCGTGGCTTGAATTTCTCCCTGCTGGCCACCCCGGCCGAGGGTCTGTCCGGCCGTTTTGTCAAGATGGACGCCGCCCGTTACGGCAAGGTCGAAGGCATTACCGACCGGGAGTACTACACCAACTCCTTCCATGTACCGGTGTACTATCCCATCACTGCCTTCAAGAAGATCGAGCTGGAAGCACCCTATCACGCACTGACCAACGCCGGCCACATCAGCTACATTGAGATGGACGGCGACCCCTCCGAGAATCTGGAGGCCTTTGAACAGGTGGTGCGCAAGATGAAGGAGTGCGGCATCGGCTACGGCAGCGTCAACCACCCTGTGGACCGTGACCCGGTGTGCGGTTTCTCGGGTATCATCGGCGATCAGTGCCCCGGCTGCGGCCGCAAGGAGAGCGACGGCGTGCCCTTTGATCGCATCCGCCGCATCACCGGCTATCTGGTGGGCACTCTGGATCGCTTCAACAACGGCAAGCGCGCCGAGGAGCGCGACCGCGTCAAGCATCAGGTGTAATCAAAACATAATCGCAGTGGGGCAGGGGAATACCCTGTCCCACCGCTGTTCCCCCGGAAAAACCGCCCAAGCCATGGGATGCGGATGAAACTACCGGTATGAAAAGGTTGTGAGAACGCTATGCGAATTGCCAACACCATACAGGACTCCATTGTGGATGGTCCCGGCCTGCGCTTTACCGTGTTTACGCAGGGTTGCACCCACAACTGTCCCGGTTGTCACAACCCCAAGACCCACGATCTGAGCGGCGGTACGGAAGTCACCGTGGAAGAGCTGGCCCAACGGATGCAGTCCAATCCGGCTACCGTCGGCTTGACCCTGTCGGGCGGCGACCCCGTTTTGCAGGCCCGGGCCTGTGCCGAGCTGGCACGCATTGCCCATGAACAGGGCCGGGATGTGTGGACGTACACCGGCTTCACCTATGAGCATCTGATCAAAGAGGGCGATCCCGACCGGCTGGCCCTGCTGGAGCAGACCGATGTGCTGGTGGACGGGCCCTTTGTGGAGGAACTGAAATCCTACGCCGCCCTGTTCCGCGGCAGCAGCAACCAGCGGCTGATCGACATGAATCAAACCCGGCGGCAGGGCAAGGTGGTTCTCTGGACCCGGGGCGACCCGCTGGCCCATTTCGTGCGGCCGGAATCCTAAGGCGACGGGACTCGAACCCGTACGGCATTTCAGCGGCTTGATTCGGCGCTTTTTGCCTTGTTAAACTGCAAATGCCCCCTTCCACGCGGAAGGGGGCATCACCATGACAAAAACAATGGGGTGACCTTTGTATTTGTCGTATCATCACGTAGGAAAGAAACCGCCCTGCATCGTTGCAGAGGTGGGATGCGGAGGCGCTTATGAAGATCGTAAAAGTATGTCCGGGAATCCTTTTGGCTGTCGTCGTGGCGGCGGTGGCCTGTGGTATCGAGCGACTGCTGCCCATCCATTTGATCGGCGGCGCGGTGATCGCAATGTTTATCGGCATGGCGCTCAACCCCGTGGTCAAGCGTAGGGAAGTGTTGTCGGCGGGACTGAAATTCACGTCCAAAAAGATTCTGAAATTTGCCATTATCCTGTTGGGTCTTTCGCTGAACATCACAACGGTGCTGCACGTGGGCAGGCTGTCGCTGACCGTTATGGTGTTCACCCTGCTGACCTGTTTTGGTGGCGGGTATTTTATCGGAAAAGCCTTGGGGCTCAACTGGAAGCTGAGCAATCTGATCTCGGCTGGCACGGGGATCTGTGGCGGCTCGGCTATTGCGGCCATCGCGCCCACCATTGATGCCGATGACAACGACGTGGCCTACGCCATGTCGGCGACCTTTTTGTTTGATATGGCCATGATCGTGCTGTTTCCCATCATGGGCCGCGCCCTTGGTATGAGCGACGAGGCCTTTGGCATTTGGGCCGGCACGGCGGTAAACGATACCTCCTCGGTCGTGGCAACAGGATATGCCTTTTCTGAGGGGGCCGGCGACTTTGCCACCATGGTCAAGCTGACCCGCACCCTTTCCATCATCCCCACCGTCATTGTCTTTGCCTTGATCCAGCTTCGGCTCAAGCGCAAAGAGGCCATGGCGGCCCATGGGGATGGAAGTGCCCTGAAGGCCAATTTCAGCATCAAGAAGATCTTCCCCTGGTTCATTCTGGGCTTTTTGGCCATGGCCGTGGTAGCCAGTATCCTCCCCATTCCCGCGTCGGTGGTGGCGTTCACCAAGTCGGCCAGTAAGTTTTTGATGGTCTGCGCGCTGGCCGCCATCGGGTTGAACACATCCTTCTCCGGCATGAAAAAAGCCGGTGTGCGCCCCATGATCCACGGGTTCATCATTTCTGCGCTGGTGGTCATCGTGGCGCTTGCGGTGGAGTTTGCCATGGGCATCGTATAAAAATCGCGCCGCCGTCCATGCGCCCAAGGGGCATTTTCCACGCAAAACAAGCAAGAAAAAAGTGTTCTTTCCGTTGTGCCTTTGGACAAAGTGTGATACACTATGTGGTAAAGTGTGTGAGAGAAAGAGGGGGGCACAAAAGCGATGGCAAGCCGGGGATTTGACAACGAAAAATATCTGGAGATGCAGTCGCATCACATCGCGGAGCGCATCGCGCAGTTTGGCGGCAAGCTGTATATGGAGTTTGGCGGCAAGCTGTTTGACGATTATCACGCCTCCCGTGTGTTGCCCGGGTTTGAGCCGGACAGTAAGATTCGCATGCTGACCCAGCTCAAGGATAGCGTAGAAGTCGTGGTGGCCATCGGCGCACACGACATTGAGCAGAACAAGGTCCGTGCCGACTACGGGATCACGTACGATGCCGACGTGCTGCGGCTGATCGATGCCTTCCGGGCCCATGGGCTGTATGTGGGTTGTGTGACCATCACCCAATATTCCGGCCAGCCCGGTGCCGATGACTTCAAGCGCCGTCTGGAGGAGTTGGGCATCAAGGTCTATCTCCACTATCCCATCAGCGGTTACCCCCATAATATTCCCTTTATCGTGTCGGAAGAGGGCTTTGGCAAAAACGACTGTATCGAAACGACACGCCCTTTGGTGGTGGTTACCGCCCCCGGCCCCGGCAGCGGAAAAATGGCCGTCTGCCTGTCCCAGCTGTATCACGATCACAAGCGCGGCATCCGTTCCGGCTATGCCAAGTTTGAGACCTTCCCCATCTGGAATTTGCCCTTGAAGCACCCGGTCAATCTGGCCTATGAAGCGGCCACGGCCGATTTGAACGATGTCAACATGATCGACCCCTTCCATCTGCAGGCCTACGGCGAAACTACCGTCAACTATAACCGTGACGTAGAGGTTTTCCCTGTCCTGTCGGCCATGTTTGAGCAGATTTTGGGCGAAAGTCCGTACAAATCCCCCACCGATATGGGCGTGAATATGGTGGGCAACTGCATTGTGGACGACGATGCCGTCTGTGCCGCCGCCCGGCAGGAGATCATCCGCCGCTACTATACCGCGCTGTGTGATCGCCGTCGGGGCAAGAGCAACGACGAGATCATTTACAAGCTGGAACTGCTGATGCAGCAGGCCAAGGCGGACGCTTCCATGCGCCGCGTCATTGCCGCGGCCAACGACAAAGCCGATGCCACCGGCGCTCCGGCCGCCGCCATTCAGCTGTCTGACGGCGTGGTTGTGACCGGCAAGACTTCCGAGTTGATGGGCGCCACGGCGGCGGCCTTGATGAATGCGCTCAAGCATCTGGCCGGCATCGATGAAGAGGCGCATCTGGTTTCCCCCACCGCCATTGAGCCCATTCAGACCGTCAAGGTGGATGCCTTGGGCAGCGTCAATCCGCGCCTGCACTCGGACGAAATTCTCATTGCGCTGGCCATTTCGGCCACCGATAATCCCATGGCACGCAATGCCTTGGATCAACTGAGCAAGCTGCGCGGTTGTGAGGCGCACTCTTCGGTCATCCTCTCTTCGGTGGACTCGGCTATTTACAAAAAACTGGGCCTGCACTTGACCAGCGAGCCCCAGTACGAGAGCAATAAGCTGTTTCACAAATAAGCAAACCGCCCTCTCCCATGGGAGAGGGCG